>NZ_JBSFTY010000016.1:0-113474 GCF_053591515.1 Streptomyces sp. NPDC003011 | reverse complement strand
CGTACGCCACCTGCATCGACTGCATGCCGAGGCAGACGCCGAAGACGGGAACGCCGGTGTCGGCGCAGTGGTGCACCATCTCGACGCAGACACCGGCCTCCTCGGGAGTGCCGGGGCCCGGCGACAGCAGGACGCCGTCGAAGCCGTCCTGGGCGTGCGCCGTCGACACCTCGTCGTTGCGCAGCACCTCGCACTCGGCGCCCAGCTGATACAGGTACTGGACCAGGTTGAAGACGAAGCTGTCGTAGTTGTCGACGACAAGAATCCGTGCAGTCACTGGTTGTCCACCGTCACATCGTTGAAGGGAAGCAGCGGTTCGGCCCACGGAAAGACGTACTGGAACAGGACATAGACCACGGCCACGGCCAGCACGAGCGAGATCAGCGCCTTCACCCATGCGTTGCCCGGCAGATGCCGCCAGATCCAGCCGTACATGCCGTCCCTTCCGTCGCGCCACGGCACCAGACTCACGCCGTACCGCACCAGACTAACGGCGCAGAGCCCGTGGTTTCCCGGTGTCCACAGGCTGTGTGGAGTCCAGGTGCGCCCAGACGATCAGCCGGTGGCTGTGCCCCCACTCCGGATCACACGTGGTCAGTGTGAGGTAGCGGCCCGGACGCGTATACCCCGACTTACGTGGCACGGGGTCGATCACCTCGATGTCCGAGGGCACGGTTCTGTGAGGACCTTTGCCGATCCGGTACGTGAACCAGGTCGTCCCGTCCGTCAGCACCACCGCGTCCCCGCGGCGCAGCCGGGGGAAGTCCTTGAAGGGATCGCCGTACGTACGCCGGTGGCCGGCCACCGCGAAGTTGCCCTTCTGCCCCAGCCGCGCGGTGTTCGCGTAGTGGCCGAGCCCCTTCTTGAGAGTGCCGGTGGCGGTGTTCTCCAGGACGGGCTTGTTCCACGTGAAACCGAGCCGCGGGATGTACATGATCGCGAAGGGCTTTCCGCCCGTGTACGACACCGGTGGCTGCGGGGACCCGACGGCACCGGACGCACCGGGCGCGGCCGTCGCCGTGGGCCGGACGGGCTCCCTCGCCCACTGCTCCCGCAACTGCTCGATCTGGTCGCCCATGACATGGTCGGCGCGCACACCGGTCCAGAACAACACGTAGGTGACGAACAGCACGATCAGGGTGCCCAGGGTGATGCAGAGCTCACTGAACGTCCTGACGATCACCCGCACCGACACAGGGCCCCCCGGCGGTCATTCCACAGGCTGCGCGTACTGCAGATCCACTGTGCCCGAGTAGCCGGGCAGCGTCACCCGTCCGTCCTCCTCGACTTTCCAGCCGAGCCCGTAGACGTTGACGTACACCATGTAGTTCTGGATCGCCGCGGACGCGGTGAGCGCCTTCCGCAGCTTCTCCGGGTCCCCGACCGCCGTGATCTTGTACGGCGGCGAGTAGACGCGGCCCTGGAGGATCAGGGTGTTGCCCACGCAGCGCACGGCGCTGGTGGAGATCAGCCGCTGGTCCATGACCTTGATCCCCTGGGCGCCGCCCTGCCACAGGGCGTTCACCACCGCCTGGAGGTCCTGCTGGTGGATGACCAGGTAGTCGGGCTGCGGCTCGGGATAGCCGGGGAGCTTCGCGGTGGCGTCCGGCGGGGCGTCGTTGAGGGTGACCGTAAGGGCCTGGCCCGTGAGTTCCTGGGTGCCCGCCTTCTCCTCCAGGGCGGCCAGCTCGGCGTCCTCGGCCTTGGTGCTGCCGTCGTCCCGCTCGGCGAGCGCCTCGATGTCCTGCCGCAGGGCTCCGTTGGACTCGTCGAGCTCACCGTTCTCGTGGCTGCGCTCCTGGATGAGGTCCGACAGCTTCAGCAACGACGTGTCCGTGCGGATGTTGGTGCCCTTGGCGGTGTTGAAACTGGTGAAGAAGATGAGTCCGGCGAGGGCGAAGACGCCCGCCGTGAGCACCCGCACCGGCCGGACAACTCGTCGGCGTACAGGACTGGATCCCGTCCCGGGGGAGTCGGCAGAATTGCTCAACGTACCCTTATCTCCTTCGGCACCGCGGAAGCACTACGCTAACGGACGCCCGGGGGAGCGCTCAGTCCCCTTGTACGCTGCCTCGGAGCCAGCCCCCGTTTCCTGCGCGGCCACGCAGCGCATCGACAGGAGAGACCCTCGTGCCGAAGTCACGTATCCGCAAGAAGGCCGACTACACGCCGCCGCCGGCGAAGCAGGCGACCGCCATCAAGCTGAACAGCCGGTCCTGGGTCGCACCGGTCATGCTGGCCATGTTCCTCATCGGCCTGGCCTGGATCGTCGTCTTCTATGTGACCGACGGTTCGCTGCCCATCGACAGCCTGGGCAACTGGAACATCGTGGTGGGCTTCGGCTTCATCGCCGCCGGATTCGGCGTCTCGACGCAGTGGAAGTGAGGGCCGCCGAGAGGTGCGCTCCACCTCTGCCCAGGGTTATCCCCTGAGTTATCCACAGCGGTTTTCCACATGGGGAAAAGAAAGACGATCTGTGGATAACCCGTCGGATGTTGACGCCGGTGTGACTGACTGACCGGCAACCGAAAGCACGTTCGCCCCCTGTCTGACCTGCGGCAATACGCATCAGCGACAGGGGGCGCACCTGTTCTCGCACACTATGCACAAGATCCGGCACACGCTGTGGACAACGGTCCGCTCAGGTGGCCACGGCGAGGGCTCAGGTGAGCTGGGCCGACCTCAGAATTGTCATGATCAGGATGATGGCTAGGACCAGCGCGCAGGTGCCGTACTGGATCAGCGCGCGGCGCCGACGCGGGGCGTTCACCATGGCGTAGCCGGTGATCACACCCGCGACGAGACCGCCGATGTGGGCCTGCCAGGAGATGTTGAACCCGGGGCTGAAGGTGAAGATCAGGTTGATCACCAGCAGCGCGACGATCGGCCGCATGTCGTAGTTCAGGCGGCGCACGAGGACGGCGGTGGCGCCGAAGAGGCCGAAGATCGCACCGGAGGCGCCGAGCGTGGCCGTGCTCGGAGAGGTGAGCAGATAGGCGAGGGCACTGCCCGCGAGCCCGGAGACGAAGTAGACCGCGAGGTAGCGGGCCCGGCCGAGGGCCGCCTCCAGGGGGCCGCCGAGCCACCACAGGCTGAGCATGTTGAAGGCGATGTGCCAGATCTCGTTGTGCGTGAACATCGACGTCACCAGGCGGTACCACTCACCGCCCGCGACACCCTCGGTGGGCGCGAAGGGCGCCGGGGGCCAGGCGCCGAGGAGGACCACGTCGGTCAGCAGTGCCGGCCGGGCCCGGACGGCGACGAACACCGCGACATTGATCCCGATGAGGATCTTGGTGAGCAGGCGGGGGTCGGCGGTGATGGTGCCGCCGGCGATGGTGCGGGGCCGGGCGGCGGCCGGAGCGGGTCCGGTGCCGTTGGCGCCGCGGACGCAGTCGGGGCACTGGAAGCCGACGGAGGCGCTGACCATGCACTCCGGGCAGATCGGGCGCTCGCAGCGGGTGCAGCGGACGCCGGTCTCCCGGTCCGGGTGCCGGTAGCAGCCGGGCAGGCTCTGGGCATCCTGCGAACTGCCTGCCGCCTGGTCCATGACATCCCCTAAGTCGTCGTACCCACATGCACCGCCCCGCCCATCCTTACGGACGAGCGGGGCGATTGGTTCCCTTCGCGCAGGCCGAGGAGGTCCCGGACCGGCCTGCGACGCGAGTGACCCGGGGCTCAGCCCTCGCGGGTCTCGACGACCACCGACTCGATGACGACGTCGTTGACCGGGCGGTCGTTGGGACGCGTCACCGGGACGGCGGCGATGGCGTCCACGACCTTCTGGCTGGCCGGGTCGGTGACCTCGCCGAAGATGGTGTGCTTGCGGGTCAGCCAGGCCGTCGGGGAGACGGTGACGAAGAACTGCGAGCCGTTGGTGCCCGGGCCGGCGTTGGCCATGGCCAGCAGGTAGGGCTTGTTGAAGCTGAGGTCGGGGTGGAACTCGTCCTCGAACTCGTAGCCCGGGCCGCCGATACCGGTGCCCAGCGGGTCGCCGCCCTGGATCATGAACCCGCTGATGACGCGGTGGAAGATCGTGCCGTCGTAGAGCCTCTTGGTGGACTTCTCACCGGTGGCCGGGTGGGTCCACTCGCGCTCGCCCTGGGCGAGTTCGACGAAGTTCCGGACCGTCTTGGGGGCGTGGTTCGGCAGGAGCCGGACTTCGATGTCGCCGTGGTTCGTCTTGAGGGTGGCGTAAAGCTGCTCGGCCACGATCCGCCTTCCGTCGTCTTCCTGTGCCCTTCCGATCCTTGCACGCTTCGTGTCACGCGTCGCCCGGCACCCGCCCGGGCGCCCGGGTTCGACGGTTTCGCTCGGAGAAATCCGGTCGAGTGGCCCCGGGTCGGGGGCGCGGCGCGACGATCCGTGGCATTGTCGACGACAAGCTCCTGTTGCCCTGAATTCATCTGCTCTTACCCATGATCAACGCGTGAGAAGTTCTTGATCAGAGATGGTCCGGAGCCAGTGGTCGTGACCCGGATGCTCGATCTCACATGCCCAGGCTCTCCCGGACAGGCATGATCCGTAAAAGGGTGGAAAGTCGAAATACCGTACGCCACCGAGGAGGAGGAACCCGTGACCCGCATCGACAGCGTGCGCGCCGCGACCGGCTCGGCCAAGGACAGCGTGCTGCACGCCGCGGAAGTGGTGGCGCCCTACGCCGACACCGCCAAGGACAGGGCCACGCACTACGCACACGAGGCACGCGTACGGCTCGCACCGAAGGTGTCGCAGGCCACCGAACAGGCCCGTGTCCAGTACGGCGTTCATGTGGCGCCGCGTCTGGACCAGGCTCGATCGCAGGCTCTCGCACATGTCCCGCCGAAGGTCGACCAGGCAGCCCACGAGGCCGCCGAACGTACCCGCAAGGCGGCCAGGCAGGCCGCCGACTATTCCCGGCCGAGGATCGAGCAGGCGGTGGCCGCGGCCGGGCCCGTCCGAGGCGAGGCCGCTGCCCGCAGCGCCGCCGCGCTGGCCGCCCTGCGCGGTCAGATCTCGCCCAAGGAGATCCAGAAGCTGGTCCGCAAGCAGCAGCGACGCGCGCGGGCCGGCCGGCTCGCCAAGGCGCTGGCGGTCGCCGGCGCCGTCGCGGGCGGTGCCTACGCCGCCTGGAAGTGGTGGGACAAGCAGGCCAACCCGGACTGGTTGGTCGAGCCTCCCGCCGCGACGGAGGTTCCCGAATCGACCCGGCTGACCTCGGTGGACGGCAGCGACCCGGCCGTGCTCGACCCCGAGGTCCAGGCCAAGCAGGCCGAGGAGGAGGCAGCACATCGCGACGAGGGCCGCTGACGGTTCGCCGCGAACCAGCATCACGACGGGGCAGGAGACGAGGACGTCTCCTGCCCCGTCGTCGTGCCGTCGTCCGGCATGAGCTCTCGTGCGGGACGCAGGCGTGGCTTCCTGCGCCGGCGCGGTGTTTCACGTGAAACAGGAAGGGAGCCGGCGGGGCCCGAGCCGGTGCGGCCGGTCAGGCACGCGGCCGCGAACAGGTCGCACAGGGGCTGCGGGCAGTCGCGGGCGGGTCGTCGGCGAGTCGCGATCACCACAGACCGGCGGAATCGGCGGAATCCCGCTAGAGGCGGACGACGATCTTTCCCGTGGCGTCCCCCCGCTCGATGCGTTCGAGGCCGTCGGGGACGAGCCGGTCCAGGGCGATGACCTCGTCGAGCGCGGTCGTGGCGATCTCCGGGTGTGCGGTGAGCAGGGCCAGGGCCTCGGGGAGGTCCTGATCGCAGACGTGGACCTTGGAGGTGTCGAGCGTGATCTCCTCCAGGACCAGCCGGGTCAGGTCGAGCGGTGAGGGGTCGCGGTGGAGGCCGACCAGGCGGACATGCCCGCCCCGGCAGACCGCGTTCATCGCGGTCGCGAGACCGGCGGTCGCTCCCGAGGCCTCGATCACCACGTCCGCGCCGACCCCGGCCGTCGCCGCTCTGATCGCGGTGGCCGCGTCCTCACGCGAGGCGTCGATCAGCAGCCCCGCGCCGGCGCGGCGCCCTGTCTCCAGCCGGGCCGCCGAGACGTCGACGCCGATGGTCGCGACCCCCCGGGCCGTGCAGGCGGCCACCGCGAGTGATCCGATGCCGCCCAGGCCGATCACCACGACGGTCCGGTCCGGCTCGGGAGTGATGCCGCGCACCGACCGCAGCGCCACGGCGAGCGGCTGCGCCATGATCGCGACGTCAGGGGCGAGCCCGCCCGCCGAACGGCTGATCCCGGCCGGGACGTTGACCCGCTCGGCGAGTCCGCCGTCCACATGCAGCCCGAGCGTGTAGTACCGCCCGCAGACGTTGGTCCGCCCCTGCGCACACCAGCGGCAGTTCCCGCACGAGACCCCGGAGCCCGGAACGACCAGGTCACCCGCTGTGAAGGCGTCGACGCCGGGGCCGGTCGCGACGACCTCGCCGACCATCTCGTGGCCGATGACCAGCGGGCCCTGGTGACCGCTCGCGAAGTGCGGCCCGGCGAACGGGATGAGGTGCGGTCCGGAGGCGTACTCCTCGACGTCGGTGCCGCAGATGCCCGCGCGCACCACGGCGAGCTGGATCTCCCCGGGCCCGGGAGCCGGGGGGGCGGGCCACTCCTGGACCCGGACGTCGCGCCTGCCGTGGAATACAGCGGCTCTCATGACAGTGATCTCCTTGGGACGTGCGCCGGAAGCGCTTCGGTACGCGGGGCGGTGCGGGGTCGGCCGGGCGGCGAGCTCACGCGGAGGGAACCGGCGCCTCGTGCAGCAGCGGGATCACTTGGCGGCGTTCGTGGTCGTGCTCCCGGGAGCGGGAGCGGAAGCGGAAGCGGAAGGGGGGACGAAGGTGACGGCGTCGGCCGGAAGGTGGCGCTCAAGGCGCACCAGCAGGAGCGAACCGAGCGCCGCCGTGGTTGCCACGAGCAGCCACGGCAGGCGGCCGTCGACGGTAAGCAGCGAGGTGAAGACCGCCGGGCCCAGGGCGTACGCCAGTGACCAGGACAACTGGTAGGTGGCGAGGTAGCGGCCACGCAGCCGCTGGGGCGCGGCGAACTGCGACAGCGCTCCGGCGGAGGGGGTGTACATCATCTCGCCCACCGTCATGACGAAAACCGCACCCAGTAGTCCGGCGAGCAAGAGCGGAACGCCGTGCGGCCGGACGGTGCCGAGCGCCGCCTGGGCGAGGAAGGAGAGGGAGAAGAGCGCGGCACCGACGGCGGCGGCCCGGGGGCGGGTGGCGAAGCAGCGCCGGGTGAGGGCGGCGACGGGAACGCCCAGGACCGCGCACAGCACGGTGTTGAGGAGGAAGGCGCTGCCGACGAGCCCTTCGGGCACGTCCAGCCAGCCCGTCGCGTACAGCGGGAGCAGCGTGGTGAGCGCCGAGAAGCCGAGGACGACGAGCAGGTTGGCGCAGACGAGGCGGAGGAAGGGCCGGTCCTTGGCGACGACTCGGTAGCCACCGCCGCGTACGCGCGGGCCCGCCGGGGAGCGGGGCGGCGCGGCCGGGGTGCGCGTGGCGAGGAAGCCCGCGGCGAGAAAGCTCGCTCCGTTGAGCCACGCGGTGACCGTGTAGCCGAAATCGCCCGCGGTGGCGATGACGACCGAGGCCATCAGAGTCCCCGCGCCGAGACCGGCGTTGCCCAGGCTGCGGCTGAGCGCTTGCAAGCGGTCCCGGTCGGTGCCTTCGGCCAGTTCGGCGATCCGCGCTTCCTGGGCGGGGGGAAAGGCGCGGGTCCCCACCGAGGTGAGCAGCGCGACGACGGCGAAGACCGGCAGTGCGTCGGCGAGCGGGAAGCAGGCGAAGCTCAGCCCCCGCACGACGTACAGCAAGATCTGCATGGTGCGGGCGCCGAAGCGGTCCACCGCGATGCCCACCAAGGGGACGGCGGCGATGCCGACGAGTCCGGTGACGGTGAGCACCAGCCCGATCACCGACAGCGGCAGCCCGGTCACATGACGGAAGAACACCAGGCTGAAGGGGATGTACATCCCGGAGCCGACCGCGTCCACGGCGATTCCGGAGACCAGGGCGCGCTCGCCCGGGAAGCGAGAGCGGAGAAAGGGCATACGTCCCCCCGTTTCGAGCCGGTGCGCCGCCGGCTCCCAGTAGGCGCGAGTCAGGCAGAGGGGAAGGCCGCGGCCGCCGCCAGGAAGGCGTCGTTGTCGGCAGGCAGGCCCAGGGTCACCCGGACACCGGCGCCCGCCACGGCCCGTACGGAGACACCAGCCGTCGCGCAGTGCGCGCCGAAGGCGGTGGCGCGCTCGCCGAGCGGCAGCCACAGGAAATTGGCCTCGCTCGCAGGTACCCGCCACCCCCGTGCGTCGAGCGCGGCGGCGAGGCGCGTGCGTTCCGCCGTGATGATGTCCGTCCTCCTCGCCACCTCCTCCCCCGAGCGCAGCGCCGCGACCGCGGCCGCCTGCGCGACGCTGCCCGCGCTGTACGGCAGGTACGCCCTGCGCAGGTCGCCGATCACCTGGGGATGGCCGGCCGCGTAGCCGATGCGCAGCCCGGCCAGTCCGTACGCCTTCGAGAAGGTGCGCAGGACGACGAGGTGCGGGCGGCCGGGGAGGAGGGAGAGCCCGTCGGGGACCTCCTCGGCGCGCACGTACTCGTGGTACGCCTCATCCAGGACGACGAGGCAGCCGGGAGGCACGCGTCCCAGGAACTCCTCCAGCTCCGCGCGGCCGACGACCGTTCCGGTCGGGTTGTTCGGGTTGCAGACGAAGACCAGCCGAGTGCGGTCGGTGAGGTGCTCCGCCATCGTCGCGAGGTCATGGACGCTCTCGCGCAGCGGCACCGCGACGGGGACCGCCCCGGCGAGCCGGGTGAGGAGCGGGTACGCCTCGAACGAGGGCCAGGCGTAGAGGACTTCGTCACCCGGTTCGGCGACGGCGGTGATCAGCTGCTGGGCGACGCCCACCGAGCCGCAGCCCAGTGCGATGCCTTCCGGTTCCAGCCCGAACCGCTCCGCGAGCTCCGCGGTGAGGGCCTGGCCGCTGTTGTCGGGGTAGCGGTTGATGCCCTCGATCTGCTCCTGGATCGCCCGTGCCACCTTCGGCAGCGGGCCGAACGGCGTCTCGTTGGCGGCGAGGGCGTAGGAACGGCCCTCCGGGGAGAGCGCGGGCCTCTCGGGCCGGTAGCTCACGAGCCCGCGCAGGGCGGCGCGGAACCGGGGCAGTTCTTCCGGTGTGGTCATGGGAAAGGTCCCTTCCGGGTCGGTCATGCTGCGCGCAGCGCGTCGCGCAGCGCGGTGCCGGGGTCGGTGGCGGCCGGGAGGTCGACCACACAGCCGGCAGTGAGGGCGCGGCGTGCCTGCACCAGGTCGCGGGGGCGGTTCACGGTGAGGATCGCGAGGAGGCGATCCCCGCCCAGCCACAGGACCGCCCACTGCGGGTCCTCCGGCGAGCCGCGCAGCACCACCTGGTCGGCGCCCTGGTGGTCGCCCGCGTACTGCACCATCCGGCCGAACTGCTCCGACCAGAAGTACGGGACCGGGTCATGGCACACGTCCTCGCCGAGCAGCGCGGCGGCGGCCAGTTCGCTCGCCCGCAGCGCGGTGTCCCAGTGCTCGACCACCATGTGCCGCCCGTATCGCGGTGACCACCAGGCGGCGCAGTCGCCGAGTGCCACCACCTCGGGCCGCGCGGTACGCAGGGACTCGTCGACGACCACGCCGCGCGCGATCTCCAGACCGGAGTCCCTGAGCCAGCCGACCGCGGGGCGGGCGCCGACACCCGCCACCACGACGTCCGCCGCGAGGAACTCCCCGTCAGCCAGGCGCAGTCCGCCGGGGTCCACGGAGGTGACGGCCGTTCCACAGCGCAGGACGACCCCGGCCTCCGCGTACCAAGGGGCCGTCCACGCGCCGATCCGGGCGCCGACCGCGGCGGCGATCGGAGCCCGGTCCGCCTCCAGGACCGTGACCTGGCATCCCTTCGCGGCCGCGATCGTGGCGACCTCGGCACCGATCCAGCCGGCGCCGACGAGCGCGAGGTGCGTGCCCGGCCGCAGCAGCGGGCGCAGCGCCCGCACGTCGTCCACGGTGCGGACCACGTGCTGCCGCCCCTCGCCGGGCAGCCGGACAGGCTCCGAGCCGGTCGCGAGGACCAGCCCCCCGAAGGCGAGTGCGCCCGCCGTCGTCTTCAGCACGCCGCCCGGCAGGCGGTCGTGCAGGTCGAGGGCCTCGGCGCGTTCACCGAGGCACAGGTCGACTCCCAGGTTCGCCCAGTCGGTGGGGAAGGAGGTGTCCCCGTCATCGCCGGCCAGCACCGACTTGGTGAGCGGCGGGCGGTCGTACGGCGGGTGGGGTTCCGCACCGACGAGGGTGAGCGGGTTCCGGTAGCCGCGGGCGCGGAGTGCCGCGGCGACGTGCGAGCCGGCGAGTCCGCCGCCGACGACGACGATCTTGTCCAGGGTCAAGGTGCCAGGTCTCCGTGGGAGTCGGGGGAAGGGGGAGGGGTGTTGCAGACCCCGGGGCCGTCCCGTGCGGGGCCCCGAGGTGCTGCTGCTCAGTCGGGGCCGAGGGCGGCGCGTACGGCCGCGGCGAACTGTCCGTTCCGCTCCCCGCCGGCCCAGCCGGCCCAGCCGGTCCAGCCGGCCCAGCCGGTCGCGGTTCGCCGTGACCGTGCCGCCCGGCGCGGCTCAGCCGGTCACCAGCGGGCGCGGGGTCAGCCGGAAGGCGGCGAGGGCGGACAGGCTCAGGGCGACGATGACCAGGACCATCGGGACCGAAGTACCGGAACCCCCGAGGCCGGCCATCGGGGCGGCGAGTCCGCCGAGGGCGAACTGGGCCAGTCCCATGAGGGCCGCGGCGGTGCCCGCCATCCGCGGCGGGCGGCCCGACAGCGCGAGGGCCATCGAGTTCGGCAGGATGAGCCCGATCGGCGCGACCACCAGGAACAGGCCGGGCAGCAGCGTCCAGAGCCCGGCCGCCAGCGAACTCACCACGGTCAGACTGCCCACGGCAGCGATGGCCAGCCCGATGCCGAGCAGCCGGCGGGAGCCGTGCCGGTCCAGCAGCCGGGCGCCGACGCGGCCGGCTATGACGATGCCCACGCCGTTCGCCGCGAAGATGCAGGCGAACGCCAGCTGGGAAAGGCCGTAGACCTCCTGGATCACGAACGGCGAACCGGAGATGTAGGTGAACATCGCGGCGAAGGCCAGCCCGCCGGTGAGCATGTAGCCCGCGAAGGACCGGTCGGCGGCCAGCTTGCCGAACGTCACCAGGACGGCCTTCGGCCCGCCGCCGCGGCGGTCCTCGGGGGCCAGCGTCTCCGGCATGGCGCGGTACACGACCACGACCAGTACCGCGCCGAGCGCGGTGATGACGGCGAACAGCCCCCGCCAGGGCATGACCTGGAGCAGCGCCCCGCCGGCCAAGGGCGCCACGATCGGCGCGAGCGCGCTGACCTGGACGAGGCTGGCGAAGAAGCGGGCAGCCGCGGCCCCTTCGTACCGGTCCCGGACCACGGCGCGGGTGATCACGATCACGGTGCCGCCCGCGGCGCCCTGGAACAGCCGGAACGCGATCAGGAACCAGACGTTCGGCGCGATGAGGCACAGCAGCGACGCCGTGGTGTAGCCGATGATGCCGCCGAGCAGCAGACGGCGCCGTCCCAGCAGATCGCTGGCCGGGCCCGCCACCGCCTGGCCGAGCGCGAGCCCGACCAGGCAGGCGGTGAGGGTGAGCTGGATCAGTGAGGCGCCGCCGCCGAGGTCCCTGCCGAGCTCGGGCAGCGCTGGGAGGTACATGTCGATCGACAGCGGGCCGAGCGCGGACAGCGCGGACAGGGTCGCCACAAGAGTGAACGGAGCTGTCTCGCCACGGACTTGAGCGGACTTCGGCACGCTGTTTCCTTCCGGGGGACGGGGTCGGACGGTCCGGCCGAGGCCGACGGCGAGGGCGACCCCGGACCGTCCGGTCAACTCAGTGGCGCTCAGGTTCCGATGAGGGTGACCGGGTCACCGAACCTCATCAGGTCGCGGTACAGCTCCGCCCGGGAGTGCCGCATGGTGCGCAGCACGCCGATCGCGCTCTCGGCCGAGGCCTCGCCCTGGACGATCGAGCGGTCGTCGCCGACCAGAGCGGCCGTCACGCTGATGTGCCGCTCGATGTCCTGCAGATCGGCCTCCAGCAGCGCGTCGCGGACGATCGCCAGCTCGGGGTCGGTCGACACCAGTTCCGCGAAGGGCTGCGCGGAGACCTTGACGAGGTTCCGCATGGCCTTCCGGAACGCCTTGTGCTCGGGCTGCGTCCGGCCGGTGAGTGCCACCGGCACGGCCGGCGGCTGCATGGTCGGCCGGACCTTCGCGTCATAGCACGGAGCCGACATGTCCCCGGAGTGGATCATGGCCGCGGTGAAGCCGCGGACATAGGCGATGGACTCCTGGAGGGCGTCGAGTGCCGCGTCGCGGTCCCCGTCCGCCAGCCCGGCGGCCGCCCGGGAGACGGCGTCGGCCGCCGCGAGGTTGAGCACGAAGTAGAAGTGGTGGGTGATGACCCACCGCGTCAGCTCGTCGTTGCCCGGAACGTAGGGGGTCAGCCCCTCCACGGGGGCCCCGTCCGGCCGCGCCGCGGCGCCGTCGCCCGGAACCAGGCCCTCCAGGATCTTGGCCATGGCGTGGACCTCGTAGGCCTGATCGTTCAGATCCAGCCGCGCGTTGCGCAGATCGCGCAGCGTCCGCGCGATGATCGTCGTCACCTCCGAGACGAGGCGGGCATCGTCGACCGGCGCCGTGCGGACCCCGAAGTACTCGTGGTTGGGAACGATCGGCTTCAGCGCCGCGGCATCCATCGGGACGACCATGGCCTCGACGGCGAGCCGGTCGGTCTCCTCCACGGCCGCGTCCATCGCCTTGCGGACCGCGTCGCCGGCTCCCGCCGGGTTCAGCAGCTCGCCGTGCAGACGCATCAGCGCGTCGGTCGCCGCGGTGAGAGCGGCGGCGACCGGTGCGGCAGGGCGGGTGCGGCCGCGCACCGTGTTGTTCTCGGGAAGGACCACGATCGGGATGTCGGAACAGGCAGCAGACATGTCAATCACCTCACTGTCTTCGGGATGACCTGGGAGCGGCCGGTCAGGGCACCGCTGGTTTCACGATCCGGCGAAGCCACGCGCCTCCTTGAGGAACTGCCCGAGGTACCCGTCGTGCGGCAGATACGGATCCCGCCACCAGCCCGGGACCCTGCCGTGCAGGACCGTGCGGATGCCGGGGGTGTCCAGGGCCTCATCGACGAGCGCGGCGTTGTCGGTGAGCAGGGTCAGGGCCAGGGAGTCGTCCAGCGGGCCGATGCCTTCCGACGGCTGCCAGGGCGCCACCCATACGCAGGGGAACGGCAGTTCCGTGCCCAGCCCCGGGTGGTCGGACCGGTCCACGCACATCACCGCGGGCCGCAGCGCCGCGGCATCCTCCTCGACGACGGTCACCGGACCGCCGTCCGCCTCGTAGTACGGCTCCGTCAGATCGACGGCGCCCCGCGCGGCCCGGTCGAGAGCCGCCCGCAGGCCTTCGGCCTCCTTACGCGGGCGGACGGGGAGGACGGCCCTGTCATCGGTGACCGGCAGGACCGGCAACGAGGCCAGTCGCCCGGCCAGCGCTTCGGCCAGGGCGCGGTGGTCGCCCGAGGTGAAGACGGCGGTGGTGTTGGTGCACCGCACTCCACCGTCCGCGGAGATCTCGGCGACGAGATGGTCCAGTACCGCCTCGCCGGCCGGGCCGTCCACGAGGATCTTGCTCCGGCCGGGACCGCGGACCAGCACCCGGTCGTTGCCGCGCAGCCGGGCCACCGTGGCCTCGCTGCCGTAGACCAGGGCCAGATCGGCCGCGTCCACGAGAGCGTCGGCGGCGGCGTGGGACCCGGGCAGCAGACTGATCCAGCCGGGATCGAGCCCGGCCTCCAGCAGCGCCCGCACCAGGCGCAGCGGGGTGACGGGGTCACGGGTGCCCGGACGCACCACGACCCGGTACCCCAGCGCCACGGCCTGGAGCCAGGCTCCGTGGGTGGCCGGGTGGTTGCTGGGGGCCACGACGCCGAAGACCGAACCGCGGCGCACCCAGCGGGCGGTGCGGCCGGCGCCGACGGGGCACTGTTTCGCGACGACGTCGCCGAGCAGCCGGCAGTCGTCCCGCATCCGGCCGAGAGTCTGGCGGGCCACCCGGATCGGCACGCCGGAGACGAGTGCCTGGACGCGGCAGTACTCCTGCGGGGTCTGTCCGCCCAGGGTCGCCTCGGCGAACCGGCGGCCCGCGTCGGCGAGCACCGCGAGGCGCTCGTCCGGTGCCAGCTGCGGTGCTTCGCGCATGCGCTTGACCGCGAGCCTGGTCACCAGGGCGGGAGCTTCATGGACGGTGGCGAGGGGAACGCCGTTCACGCCGTGCAGGACACGCGTGTCGCGGGAGCTCCGCTCCTCCCCGTCACGGATCACGGGTATGGACAACACGTCAGACCAACTCCTTCGGTGCCGTCCGGGAAAAGGGGCGGGAATCATCCGGGAGCCGGGTCGGGACCCGAAACCGGGTGCGCTCCTGGTCCGTGACGTCACGACCCCTCGCGCGGCGGATTCCGGCCGTCCGGATAGCCCGCGGAGAGCAGCATTCCGGATAGACGCCGACTTCGCGGCGTTCGTAAAGGGCGTTGAGTATTTCCTTGAACACCTGAGTGCGCCCGGAAATCAACGCCTCGGCGCCGCGCGCGCGGCCGGCACCGGCAGCGGCTCCGGGCTCCTCCGCAGGCCCGGTTCCCGCTGGACCATTTGTGGCCTGATGACGACTGGCTCGCCCTTGCCGATGTCCTGAAATGGAACCTCGACCAGACCCAGTGCCGCCTCCATTCCTTGACGGTCGGCGGCGGCGGCCGTTTTTTGAATTCCTGACTTCTTCCAGACAAAAGGCTGTCAGATTTCCAGCCATGCGACCCCCTTGCGTGAGTGTTCCGCCGAGGGGGTCAGACCGGCCATCCGTCGAACACCACAGCGCGCGCCGGAGCGGCTTCCACACCGGAGATCTTGACCGGGAGCGCCATCAGATGGGCGACCCGGCTGGTGATCTGATCAAGGTTCTGGATGTTTTCCAGGATCGGGATGTCGGCGGCCAGCAGCCGCCGGTGCACCTGCCCACTGCGGTCGTCCGGCCGCTCGGTGATGCAGTCCATGCCGACGAGGGCGACGCCGTTCTCGACCATCCAGTCCGCCGAGGACAGGGTGAGATAGGGCGGTTTGTCCCAGTAATCCTCCCGACCCAGGTACCGGTTCGGGTGGTCGGTACGGATCAGCAGGCGGTCGCCGGCCTGCCATACGTCGCGGACCGCCTTCTCCAGTTCGTCGCCGGTGACGGGGTCGAGGTCGCGGTGGTCGGAGAGATCCGCGATGACCACCCGGCCGACGAAAGTCTCCAGCGGGACCTCGTCGATTTTCGCGCCATTCTCATAGAAGTGGAATCCGGATTCCACATGTGTCCCGTTGTGCGGGAATATCTGCAGGTCAGAGAAGGTCCGACCCCCGCCGGCCGGGTCGGTCTCCGGGGACATCGCCTTGCGTATACCAAACTTGGGATACCAGGAGGCGTTATAGGACGGCATCCCCTCGTACCAACCCTGGCTGATATCGACCATTTTCATGTTTTACCCCTGCTGTTCATGTTGCTCGTTTTCCGGCCAACGGCCTCCGCCCCACCCGAGGACGGCACGGCGATAACAACACAAGAAGAATGCACTTGGCAATTCCCCCACTTCTGGACTATCGTCCGCTAGAAGATCTTTCCGGGGGGGACAAGACTCAGTGACAGCGATGCCACGACCACGACTGGGCGGCACCCCTCCTGAGCTCCATCGGAGCAATCCCGACAGCCCTCTGAGAGGCTTTTCATGATCGTGGTAATGAGTCCGCAGGCTGCCCGTGAACAAGTTGAATCCGCAATGGAAATACTTCGGGAACGTGGCCTGATTCCGATATCCAGCACTGTGGCGGGAGTCACAGCACTAATCACCGAAGGAACCGACGGGACTGATCTCGTAGAAATTCTGGAAAGTGCGCCCGGCGTCGACCGGGTGGTGATGGTCTCCGGATCACAGCGATTGACCAGCCGTTCATTCCGTCCCGAGGACACCCAGGTGACGCTCCACTCCGCCGGCGGAGCGGTGTTCGGCGGCACCGGATTCGCCGTCATCGCCGGCCCCTGCGCGGTCGAGAGCCCGGCGCAGATGAACGCCGTGGTGGACTCGGTCGTCGCGAGCGGCGCCGTCATGCTGCGCGGCGGCGCATTCAAGCCCCGGAGCTCCCCGTACAGCTTCCAGGGACTGGGACTCGCAGGACTGACCCTCCTCGCCGAGCAGCGGAAACGGACCGGCCTGCCGGTCGTCACCGAGGTCGTGACCCCGCAGGACGTGGAAGGCGTCGCCGAGGAGAGCGACATGCTCCAGATCGGCGCGCGGAACATGCAGAACTTCGAGCTGCTGCGCGAGGCGGGAGCCTCCGGACGGCCCGTCCTCCTCAAGCGCGGAATGTCCGCCACCATCGAGGAGTGGCTGCTCGCGGCCGAGTACGTGCTGCACATGGGGAACAGCGACGTCGTCCTGTGCGAGCGCGGTATCCGCAGCTTCGAGCGCGGCACCCGGTTCACCCTGGACCTCAGCGCGGTGGCAGAGGCCAAGCGGCTCACCCATCTGCCGGTGATCGTCGACCCGAGCCACAGCACGGGCAAGCCCCACCTCGTCACGCCGATGTCCCTGGCGGCGGCCGCGTGCGGCGCCGACGGACTGATCGTCGACGTCCACACCGACGCCTCGAACGCGATGTGCGACGGCGCCCAGGCTCTCAGCGGTGAGCAGTTCAGCACCCTCATGGGTCGGCTCAAGCCGGTCGTGGAGGCCGTGGGGCGCACCCTGTCGCCGGCCCTCACCCGCTCCCTCGCCCGGGTCTGATCCCAGCTTCCTTGGAGACACCGCATGTCCGAGCACATCGTCGACCCGTTAACCGCCGATCTCGCGCCGGAGGACTTCATCCACGCCGCGATGCAGTGGCACTTCTCCCCAGCCACCGGCTCGCCGTACTGGGTGAAGCGCGCGGCGGAACTGGACTTCGACCCGCTCACCGACGTCCGCACCTGGGACGACCTCGACCTCTTCCCGGACGTCAGCGACGAGTGGAAGGACGTCCCGGTCGACACGCTGGTCCCCGCGGGGATCGGCAGGCAGGGCTGGGACTTCCAGGTCTTCGACAGCGGGGGCACCACAGGACGGCCCAAACGGATCGTCGAATCGCGCTCGCGCCGCAACGGTGTCCACTGGGTGAGCGAGGTTCTCGCCGATCACGGGGTTCCCGGCGAGGGCGAGGGCCACTGGCTGCATCTCGGCCCCACCGGACCGCACATCGTCGGCCGTTCCATCGGGCTGCTGGCACAGATGCGCGGCACGTTCTGCCACTACATCGACTTCGACCCGCGCTGGGTCAAGAACAGCGTGAAGCAGGGCCGGACCGATGAGGCTGCCCGCTATGTGCAGCACATCCTGGCGCAGGCCCGCGACATCCTGTCCACCCAGCCCGTCTCCGTCCTCTTCGCCACCCCGCCGGTGCTCGAAGCACTGGCCGCCGACGAGAAGCTGCTGGATCTGGTGCAGCGGAAGGTGCGCGGCATCATCTGGGCCGGCACCAGCGTGAGCCCCGAGACGCTCCGGGTCTTCGAGGACGAGTTGTTCCCCGATGCCGCCGTGGTCGGCCTGTACGGCAACACCATGATGGGCATCGCCCCGCAGCGCCCCCGTGAGGGCGAACAGGACGACGAGCGCTGTGTCTTCATCCCCTTCCACCCGTTCAGCCGGGTCAAGGTGGTGGACCCCGACAACACCAGCAGCTCCGTCGCCCACGGCGAGCGGGGACAGGCGAAGATCAGCCTCGTCTCCCGGGACCTGCTGCTTCCCTGGACGCTGGAGCGCGACTCCGTGCTGCGCATCGCGCCCACCGCGAAGTACCCCCAGGACGGGCTGGCCGACATCAGGCCCCTCACCCCGGCCGGCGGCCAGACCGCTGTCGAAGGGGTGTACTAGGCATGTCGTCCACCCCCGCACCAGTGGTCACCCCGGAACGGCCCGTCGCGGTACTGGGCCGTACCGACCGGGAAAGCCTGCTGGCCACCTGCCGGCGCGCCCTCGACCAGGCCCGCCGCAGCCAGCACCCTGTTCTCGTCAGCTGGGCCAAGCCGCTCTCCCTCGCTGACCCCGTCGCGATCTGGAGTCGTGCCCGTCGCGGTACGCCGCGTTCCTTCCTGTGGCAGTCGGCATGGGACCGCGGATCCGTCCTCGCGATCGGATCGGCGCGTGATCTGCGGGGACGGGGCGAGAACCGCGTCACATCCGTCCGCGACGGGTGGCAGACCCTGACCCGGGACCTCGTCGCGGGCGGCACAGCGGTCACCGAACTGCCCTCGGGCGAAGGCCCCCTGGCCATCGGCGGGTTCGCGTTCAGCCCCGATGACGCCTCGGAGAAGGGACGCCTTCCCGACGCCCTGATGTGGGTGCCCGCACTGCAGATCCGTGGCACGGTGCCCGACCAGGCCGCCACCGGCCTTCCCGGCCCGGCCGAACTGCGCCTCAACGCCGTCTTGTTGCACGACAGCGACCCCGAGCAGGTGGCCACTGGCCTGATCCACCTGGCGGACCTCTGCCTTCCGCCGGAGGCCGCCGCCGAAGCGCCGAAACCGGCATACGCGGACGAACGGACGTACGCCAGAACCGAGGTGCCGGACTCCGGCCACTGGAAGGGACTGGTCCAGCGCGCCACCGACCAGATCCGGGACGGCGATTTCGAGAAGGTGGTGCTGGCGCGCGAACTGCGGGTCACCGCCTCCAGCCCGTTCGAGGTGCCGACCGCGGTGAACAGGCTGCGCAGCGCCTATCCCGGCACCACCGTCTTCGCGGTGGACCACGAGGAGTACACCTTCCTCGGCGCGACCCCCGAATACCTCGTACGGGTCGACCGGCGGGCGGTGCACGCGCTGGGACTGGCCGGCACGGCGCCCCGCGGGCTCACCCCGGAACAGGACGCGGCATTCGCCCTCGAACTGGCCGGGAGCGCCAAGATCCAGCACGAGCACGACGTCGTGGTGCAGATGCTCCGCGACGCCCTGCGGGACTCGTGCGTCGATGTCGCCTCCGATGCGGAACCGAGCGTGGTCAAGCTCGCCAACGTCCAGCATCTGTCCACGAAGGTCCGCGGCGAGCTGGCGGCGGAGTCCACCGCGGGAATCCTGGACTTCGTCGACCGTCTCCACCCGACCCCGGCCCTCGGCGGGCACCCCCGCGAGGAATCGCTGAGGTGGCTCTCCGCCAACGAGGGGCTCGACCGGAGCTGGTACGCGGGAGTGGTCGGCTGGGCCGACCGCTCCGGGCAGGGCCAGTTCGCGGTCACCATACGATCCGCCCTGGTCGACGGCCCCTCCGCCTCGCTGTACGCCGGCTGCGGCATCGTGGCCGACTCCGATCCCGAGGCCGAGTACGCGGAGTCCTGCGCGAAGCTGCTCCCGATGATGTCCGCCCTGGGAATCGAGTGACCGGCATCCCGTTCGCGCCCTCCCTCACCAGTGGCCGGTGAGAGCCCTCACCATCGGGACCCGCGAGCCCCACGGGGGCACGTGGGAGTTCGCCCCGGTCGCGGTCGGCGCCGCCGCCGTGCAGGTCGAGCCCGCCCGCCATCGGCAGCGGATCGGCACCGCGCCACCGGGGCACCGGGGCGTCGCCGCCACGGCTGAAGGGCTCGGCCTTCCGGTCACGACGGCGCCGGCGAGTTCGATCGCCGCCGCCGAACGCATCAGTCCACAACAAATGGTGAGGTAAGAATGACCGTCAAGCCTGCCGCTCCCCGCGTGGTCGTCATCGTCGACGCGTATTCGAGCGCACGATCCCTCGCCCCGCTCTTCCAGGAGCGCGGCTACGCATGCGTCCACGTCCAGAGCGCCCCGGCGATTCCCGCCGTGTACGAGAAGAGCTTCCGGGCATCGGACTTCACCGCCAACATCGTGCACACAGGGGACGTCGCCGCAACGGTCGCGGCCCTCGCCGCGCACACGCCGGTGAGTCTGCTGGCAGGCATCGAGAGCGGGGTCGAGGTCGCGGACGTGCTGAGCGAGGCGCTCGGGCTGCGGACGAACGGCACGGCGCTGAGCCCGTCCCGCCGGGACAAGTTCCGCATGATGGAGACGGTCAAGGAGGCCGGGGTGCCCGGCGCAGGCCAGATCCTGGCCACCGACCTCGACACGCTGCTCGCCTGGCACCAGGGGGCCGAAGGCCGGGTGGTGCTGAAGCCGTTGAAGAGCGCGGGAAGCGACGGTGTGCACTTCTGTGACGACGCGGACCAGGTGCGCGCTGCGTTCGAGGCGCTGATCGGCACCGAGAGCGCGCTGGATCTGCACAACCACGCGGTGCTGGCACAGGATTACCTGGTCGGCAGCGAGTACATCGTGAACACCGTGAGCCTGGACGGAAAGCACCACGTCACGGACATCTGGAAGATGCACCACCTCGGCGCCAACGGGGTGCACGACATGGCGGCCGGGGCGCAACTGATGCCCCGCCATGGTGTGGACCAGGACGCGCTGGTCGCGTACAACTGCCTGGTCCTGGATGCCCTGGGGGTGCGCCACGGTCCCGCGCACACCGAGCTCAAGCTGACGCCGCAGGGCCCGCGGCTGGTCGAGAGTGCCGCCCGGATCTGCGGTGCGGACGTGCATGTCCCGGCCAAGGGCGCGATCGGCGAGAGCCAGCTGGACTGGACCGTGGACGCGTACGTCGACCCCGAGCGCTTCCTCGAGCGCTGGGAGGCCGACTACGAACTGACCCGGCACGCCGGCATCGTCAACATGGTCTCTCCGGCGGCCGGCAAGCTCGTCAGCTATCCGAAGATGGCCGAACTCCGCGGACTGGAGAGCTTCCACGACATCACGCTGAACGTGCACCCGGGCGACGAGATCCATCGCTCGATCGACGACTGGACCTACCCCATGCGCGTGTACCTCGTGCACGAGACCGAGAGCGTCGTCATGCACAACATCCTGTCGGCGCGGTACATGGACGGCGAAGGCTTCTACGACATCGTCTGAGCCAGGTCGGGGACTGGCGCGGAGGCTTCCGCTCCGTCGCCGGCCTCCGCCACTTCACACCCGTGCGTGCGGCTCGCCCGCACCCGGCTTTCCACACCGTTCACGCACTGGCATGCGCTGCCCGCAGTTCCGGTTGCGGAAGTACGCCGCCGAGCCCCGCTCTACGGAGCCGGCCAGGATCTGTCGTTCGTCGATCTTGGGATCGGCCAGGGCGGGCCCAGGGGCAGGTACGGGAACAGTCCGGGCAGCGGCGCGTGGGCGAGGCAGCCGCCACAGCCGATGCTCCGGGCCCGGCCGCACAGCGGTCGGGGCCCCTGTCCGCGCTGTCCAGGAACTTCGTGGCCGGGCGGAGCACCAGACTGGCCCTGGCAAGGCGCCCTCAAGATCCCCAGTAGGGCGCAAAAATACCCCCCTGACTGCGTTTATGCAGGTCAGAGGGGTGTAATCGCGTGGAGCCTAGGGGAGTCGAACCCCTGACATCTGCCATGCAAAGACAGCGCTCTACCAACTGAGCTAAGGCCCCGAAGAGGGACGTCCGCCGGAAGAACCGCGTACCGGTGGGCGCCGCAGAACAGAGTACCGGGTCACCCCCGGGATTCCGCAAAAAGATGGGGGTCCCCGTGGACGACCACGCTCCGTAAGATGCTCCGCGTGGTTCGCTACCGCGAACCGCGGTTTTGGGGAAGCGATGGGGAGACGCAATGGACGCCGCACAGCAGGAAGCCACCGCGAGAGCGCGGGATCTGCAGCGGAACTGGTACGGGGAGCCGCTGGGGGCGCTCTTCCGTAAGCTCATCGACGATCTTGGTCTCAACCAGGCTCGTCTCGCGGGGGTACTGGGACTGTCCGCACCGATGCTGTCGCAGCTGATGAGCGGTCAGCGGGCGAAGATCGGCAACCCGGCGGTGGTCCAGCGGGTGCAGCTGCTGCAGGACCTGGCGGGGCAGGTCGCGGACGGCAGCGTCAGCGCGGCCGAGGCGACCGACCGCATGGAGGAGATCAAGAAGTCACAGGGGGGTTCGGTGCTCGGCAACACGACGCAGACGACGAGCAGTTCGGGCGCGCCCACGGTCAAGCGGGTCGTCCGCGAGATCCAGTCGCTGCTGCGCTCGGTCGCCGCCGCCGGAGACATCATCGAGGCCGCCGACACTCTCGCCCCGACCCACCCGGAGCTGGCAGAGTTCCTCCGGGTGTACGGCGCCGGCCGCACGTCCGACGCCGTCGCGCACTACCAGTCCCACCAGAGCTGAGCCCCCGGCCCGGTCGCCGAAGGGGGTTCGGCAGCCGGGCCGAAGGGCGCGAGGGGGTCGTGCCGCTCGTCGAGGGGGAAGCAAGGGGGAAGCGGGGGGACCCGGAGGGGGAGGAGCGACGCACAGCCATGGGTGAGGTCTTCGCCGGACGGTACGAACTGGTCGACCCGATCGGTCGCGGAGGGGTCGGCGCCGTCTGGCGCGCCTGGGACCACCGCCGCCGACGCTATGTGGCCGCCAAGGTCCTGCAGCAGCGGGACGCGCACGCGCTGTTGCGCTTCGTCCGCGAACAGGCGCTGCGGATCGACCACCCCCATGTGCTGGCGCCGGCCAGCTGGGCCGCGGACGACGACAAGGTCTTGTTCACCATGGACCTGGTCGCCGGCGGCTCTCTGGTCCACCTCGTCGGTGACTACGGCCCGCTGCCTCCGCCCTTCGTCTGCACCCTGCTCGACCAGCTGCTGGCCGGCCTATCCGCCGTGCACGCGGAAGGCGTGGTCCACCGCGACGTCAAGCCCGCCAACATCCTGCTGGAAGCCACCGGCACGGGCCGGCCCCGGCTGCGGCTGTCCGACTTCGGCATCGCCATGCGGCTGGGCGAGCCCCGCCTGACGGAGACCAACCTCGTGGTCGGGACGCCCGGGTACATCGCGCCCGAGCAGATGCTGGGCGCCGAACCCGACTTCCCCGCGGATCTCTTCGCCGTCGGCCTGGTCGCCCTGTATCTCCTGGAGGGCTCCAAGCCGGACGCCAAGGCCCTCGTCCAGTACTTCGCGGCCCACGGCACCCCGAGCGCGCCCAAGGGCATCCCCGAGCCGCTGTGGCAGGTCGTCGCGTCGATGATCCAACCGGACCCCCAGGCCCGCTTCCGCACGGCCACGGGGGCCCGCAAGGCACTCGCCTCCGCCGTGGAACTCCTCCCTGCCCCGGGCCTCGACGACGAAGTGATCGAAATCTTCGACCAACTCGGCCCGCTGCCACCGGGTTTCGGCCCGCAGGGCCCTCATCACCTGGCATCGGGAGTGGAGACAGGGCCGGGAACCTCCGGGAGGAGGGCTTTCGGAACGGTAGGAGAAGACAGGGGAGGAGAAGAAGACAGGGGAGGAGGAACCGGAACAGGGGGACAGACGGCAGGGGGACAGACGGCAGGGGAGAGCGTCCGCCCTACCCCCGGCCACCCGGGTTCCGCCGCCCACGCCGCCCCAGGCGCCGAGGCCGCCTTCCAGGGCACAGGCCCCGGCCCGCACCCGGCACCTTCCGGTCCCGGTGCCGGCTCCGGGACCGCCTACCCCGGCGCAGGCCTCGCCGCTGGATACCCGGGTACGCACCCGGCAGCCACCACCTTCGGCGCGGACTCCCAGACCGGCACCTCCGGCGCAGGCCCCGGCGCAGTCCCCGACACCGGGCAGCCCGGGGCGAACCCCGCACCTCCTCACCCCGGCGCGAACCACGCCAGCCGGTACCCCGGCACGCACCCTGCGGCCGCCGACCCCGGATGGTCGCAGACCAGCGGCCCCCACCCCTCCGACCCGGGCATCCGTCCCGGCGCCGGCGCCGACGCCGTACCCAACGCACCGCACCACCGCACCGGTGCTCCGCACCACCGCACCGGCCCACTTCCGGAACCGGAACGGAACAGCGCGGCGCCCCGCCCCCGCGGCGGTCCCGTCCCTCCGGCCGACGCGCCTGTCCAGCCGCAGCCGCCCGCCCCCTCCGTGGACCCGCCCATCCCCGCACAGCCGACCACCATGTCGGACACCGGCAGCTTCCACCTGCCGCCCCCGCACTCCCCGGCGTCCTCCCCCGGGACACCCCCCACCCCTCTTCCACAGCCGCAACACCCATATCCACAGGCACACCCACAGACACAGCCGCCGCCGCAGCCACAGCCACACCAGAGGCACCCCCGCCACGCGGCCCCCGTCTCCCCTCACGACCCCACCCACGTGCTGCCCTCCCCTCGGCCGTCCGCGCCCCCGTACCCGGCTCAGCACTCACCGGCGTCGTCGCACCAGCGCGCTGAACCCTCCACTGCTTCGTACACCGCCGAGGCCCCGCAGGTTCCCTCTCCCGCGCAGGCGATTGCCCGCCCGCGCCCCCGTTCAGGCCCGTCGGCCAAGGTGGCGCTCACGATCCTGCTCCTGGCACTGACCTGCTACGCCGTCGGTATCTGGGCCCTGACCCGCCTCTGAGAACGTCCTCACACGCAAACCCCAACCCCTGGCCCTACCGGCCCGCACCCCTCCGCCGCCCCAACCCCTGGCCCTACCGGCCCACACCCCTCCGCCGCCCCAGCACCATCCACACGCCGAGCCCCATCAGCAGCGCGGTCCCCGTCCCCATCCCGCCGGCCGCGAGCAGCCTCATCGCGGTGTCGTCCCGCGTCGCGGTCCCGGCCTCAGCAGCCGCCGCCGTCTCCCCTCCACGTGCCGTGGCCTCGAAGACGCCCCGCGGCTCGGGCTCCCCCGCGTACGCGGGTCCGGCCGTCGCCGTGCCCGTGACCCGCACGCGCAGTGTCAGGTCGTAGGGTCCCTTCCCGAACTTGTCGGCCACCTGCTCCGAGAGGCGCACGGCGAGGTAGTACGAGCCCGCGAACCTCATCCCGCTCACCCGGTCGGACACGGCGTACCGGTTGGCATAGGAGACGGGCGGCAACGGATCGAGGGTGGCGGCCCGCTGGCTGCCGTCGTAGACCGCGCTCGCGTCGTCGACGAATCCGCGCACGGGGTTGTGGAGGGACACGACCAGCGCCCTCGCCACAAGCCCGTCGGCGTCGCCGGAACTGCCCAGTTCGGCGGTGGCGTAGAGCTGTCGGCCCCAGTCCACGGGCACCGCGTAGAACAGCGTCTGCCCGGGCAGGATGTCGTCGCGCCAGACCCCCTGCCCCACGGCCGTCGCCCCAGCGAAGCCCGAGGCACCCTGCCGGGCCTCGGCCTCCCCCGTCACGGGCTGGGGCGTGGCGGAGTTCCAGACCTCGGGCGCACTCGTCGCACCGGCCTGCCCGAGGCCCGGCTCCGACACCGCGGCGAGTTCCAGCCCCCAGGTGTCCGACGAGGACCCCGTTCTGTGGACGCGCTCGACGTGTACGTAGTACGCGCCGGCCTCCCGGCACCGGGAACCGGCCCCGGAGGAGGTGTCACGCGTGCCCAGCGCGGTGAGGGGGCGCGGTCGGCGGTCCGTGCCGATGCTGGCGGTGTCGATGGAGCAGGAACGGCTGTTGGCGTCCTGGACGGACACCCTGATGCCGTCGGTTGCGGACACCGTCGTACCGGCGCCGGGAACGGCCGTCACGGACACATACACGGTGGACGAGGCGTCGAGGTCGAGGCGGTAGGAGAGCTTGCCGTCGACGGGGAGGGAACTCCGGTACGTCGTACCGGGCGCCAGCGCCTCGGCGTCCCCCGTGCTCGTCGCGCCGTCGACCGGCTGGGCGTCCGCGTCGAAGCCGTAGGAGGTCCATGGGTCGGCCGCCCGCGCGGACGGCCCGGACACCGCCGCCGTCAAGCACAGCACCACACCCACGACGGCCGGCCGCCCGAAGACCGCAGACAGGGGCACCGGCGGACGACCGCCCCCGTACCGCCTCCACTCCGTACGCCGCCCCATGACGCGCCACCCCACTCGCCGTTGCCCGGACCCGTTCGACCTGTGACCGTCGCCCATCCTGCCCCGCCGGGCCCCGCCCCATCCGGGCAATCCGTACGAGCGTCCGGAACACCGGCACCGCCAGGGAAGCGCCCCGCACCTCCCTGGCACAGGAACATCGCCCACGCAACACAAAACCCCGACCGCTCGGGCGGCCGGGGTCTGTTCAGAATCGGTCGGTACTCACGAACCCGTGGGCACGGAGTCAGTCGCCTCCGTCCACAGATCCTGCTCGGCGCGATCCGCCTGGATCTGGCGGTACACGAGGAGCCCGCCGATGGCGGCCAGTGCGACCAGGAGAAGCTTCTTCACCGCGCGACCTCGTCTTTCCTTGACGTCAGGGACCTCTGGCGCCCGACTATACACACCGACCGATACCGATCGGTGACCTGCGTCCGGCCCCAACTACCGTCCGGAGCACCGCAGTAGAAGCGGATCACAGTGCTCCGATCAGAGGGTGATCACATCCCCACAGATGGTGACTTTCCCTGCCTCTCCTCCCGTATCTCCTGTTTCTCGCCCTTCTTGCACCCATCCGAGTGGTGTTGATCTGAAGATCGACGCGCTACGGGCGTCGGTCCACCACTTCGCCAGCCCCATACACATCATGAGGAAAGTACGCAAATCGCCCAACCCGAAAGTGAGGGACCATGGCCCAGAACAAGGTCATGAACCTGTGGACCGCGTTCGTCACCGCCTTCCTCGCGCTGTGCACCGCGCTGGGACTCATCACGACGACCGCCGCCGCAGCGGTACCGCAGACCGAGACGACCCGCAACAGCACCAAGGAGACGTCGACGACACCGGCGGCGTCCCCCTGGTCCTGGGCCTACGACAGGTCGCTGCCCCCGACGATGAAACAGCGCATCCGCGCCGAGGCCCACGGCAAGTCCCCCAGCTGCCGGCACCGCCCGCCCACGGACGTGGACATGAACACGGAGTCAGCCGCGGACGGGGAAGCGGACGCGGACAGGGACAGGGACGGGGACGGGGACGGGGAAGCGGACGTCACCCAGGGCTCCGCCGCGGGTTCCGTCGCCCCGAGGACCCCGGCTCTGGACACCTCCGCCACGCCCGCCGTCGACCAGGCCGCCACCGCCACACAGTCCGCGTCAGCCACTCCCGACACGCCCGCCGCCGTTCAGGACACCGCCCCTTGCGCCCCGACCGTGACCGCGGACGGGCTCCTCGCCCCGCTCCAGCGCTGATGACTCGGCGTACCGCGCGCCATCGTCCGCGTTCCAGCCCCGACATGACGGCCCCGCGCACAGCACCACCCGGCACAGCACCACCCGGCAGAAGGCCCAGCCACTCGAACGAAACGGCCTCGAACAGGACGGCCAAACCTTCGACGCACGAATAACAGACAGACAGACAGACCGGCAGGCCGGCAGACCGGCAGAACCAGCAGAACCCGCAGAACCAGCCCAACCGGCAGAACCGACGTACCGATGTACCGACGTACCGACGACTCCAGAACAAAGGGTGCCGTCGCGGATGCACCGCACGCGTGACGCTCTCCGCCAGACACCGCTCGCACAGGGATCTGACCTGCTGCTTGAGACGGTGCTGAACCTGCGGATCCCGTAACCGCACCCCAGAGTCCCCGCCCAGGCCGGCCTTACGGCACTTGGCCTGGAAGCGCTCGCCGTCATCGCCGCTGCACCCGACGCGCCCCTGCCGACCCGGGTCGGCCCGCTCACCGACCGCTCCTGGCGATCTGTACGGAGCTGGTGAGCCGCGCGCCTACGACTGGCTCACACAGCGACCGCCCCACGAGGCGAGCCGTCGTTCCCCCGGTGCCCGTTCCTCGACCGGCATCGACCGCGTCGACTCGACGTGAACAACACATCGGGCGCTTCCCACTGTGGGAAACGCCCGATCCATTCGATCTTTGTCTGTGGGGCTAACAGGATTTGAACCTGTGGCCTCATCCTTATCAGGGATGCGCTCTAACCAACTGAGCTATAGCCCCGCCGCGCTCTGCGGTGTGTGTCCCGCGCGCTGACTCCTGAAGATTAGCGCACGACGCGGGCAGTCCCAAAATCGGTTGTCGGACGACCGTCACCGCACGTGGGGAGGCGGGTCACTCGTCCTCGGCCAGCGTCAGCTCGACACCGCCGACGAAGCCGGCGGAGAGGTTGTAGATGAACGCGCCGAGCGTCGCGAGGGCCGTCGCGAGGACGACGTCGATGACCGCGATGATCGTCGTGAACATCAGGACGTTGGGCAGCGACAGGAAGGACTGCAGGTCGAAGCCGTTCGACTCGTTCGAGCCGGTCGCCTCCGAAATCGTGCCGCCGACCGTCGAGAAGACGCCCATCGCGTCCATGACCATCCACAGCACGGCGGCCGCCACGATCGTGCAGATGCCCAGCGCGATGGAGAGCAGGAAGCTGACCTTCATCACGGACCACGGGTCGGCCTTGGCGACCCGCAGGCGGGCCTTGCGGGTACGGGGCGTGGTGCGCGCGCCGGTGCGCGGGCGCCGGATCCCGCTCGCCGGTGCCTGCGACGGGTAGGCCTGCGGCGGGTGGTAGGGGCCGCCGGGCTGCTGCTGCGGCTGCCGTTCCCCCGGCAGCGGGGAGGCCACATCGGGAGACACCGGCTGGGCGGGCGGCTGAGCCTGGGCGCCCGGAGCGGCCGGGACCGCGGTCTGGCCCGCGCCGGTGGCGTGCCGCTGCGCCTTCGGACCTCTGGTGTCCGTCACAGTTCCCCCCTGGGATCCATGTGGGTCGGGCGAGTGCGACTCGGTCGCGGGTGACTTGATCGCCTGCAGGTTGGTCGTCTGCGGGTCGCTCGGATGTGAGCCGGGTGTGTGCGAATCTGTCGGATTCGCGGCGGAGCCACGGCCGCCGCCGTCCGTCTCCGAACCGGTGGAAGAACCGGTGGAGGTACCGGTCGATCCGGCGCCCGTGGCTCCGCTCACGATGACTCTCTCCTCGTGCTACTCGGTCGAGGGCGCCTCGCCCTCGTCCGTGCCGTTGGTCTCGGCACCTTCGGCGGTCTCGTCGACGGCGATGTCGCCGTCGACCTCCTCCGCCTCGCGTCCCGCCTCGGCGTTCCGTGCGATACCGACGACGGCATCGCGCTTGCCCAGGTTGATCAGTTGGACGCCCATGGTGTCACGGCCGGTCTCCCTGATCTCGTTGACTCGCGTACGAATCACACCGCCGCCCAGCGTGATGGCGAGGATCTCGTCAGTGGCCTCGACCACCAGCGCGCCGACGAGCGACCCGCGATCCTCGACGATCTTGGCGGCCTTGATGCCGAGACCGCCGCGACCCTGGACGCGGTACTCGTCGACGGCGGTCCGCTTCGCGTACCCGCCGTCCGTAGCAGTGAACACGAACGTACCTGGTCGAACAACATTCATCGAGAGCAGCTGGTCGCCCTCGCGGAAGCTCATGCCCTTGACGCCCGAGGTGGCGCGGCCCATGGGACGCAGCGCTTCGTCCGTGGCCGTGAACCTGATCGACTGCGCCTTCTTGCTGATCAGCAGCAGATCGTCATCGGCCGAAACGAGCTCGGCTCCGATCAGTTCGTCGTCCGAACCGTCTTCCGTCTCGCGAAGGTTGATCGCGATCACGCCACCGGAGCGGGGCGAATCGTAATCCTTCAGAGGCGTCTTCTTCACCAGACCCCCCTTGGTGGCCAGGACCAGGTAAGGCGCCGCCTCGTAGTCGCGGATCGCGAGGATCTCGGCGATCGCCTCGTCCGGCTGGAAGGCCAGCAGGTTGGCGACGTGCTGTCCCCGCGCGTCCCGGCCGGCGTCCGGCAGCTCGTACGCCTTGGCCCGGTAGACGCGGCCCTTGTTCGTGAAGAACAGCAGCCAGTGGTGCGTGGTCGACACGAAGAAGTGGTCGACGATGTCGTCTTCCTTGAGCTTCGCGCCGCGTACGCCCTTGCCGCCGCGCTTCTGGGCGCGGTAGTCGTCCGTCTTGGTGCGCTTGACGTAGCCGCCGCGCGTGACGGTGACGACGATGTCCTCCTCGGCGATCAGGTCCTCCATGGACATGTCGCCGTCGTAGGGCACCAGCATGGTCTTGCGGTCGTCGCCGTACTTCTCGACGATCGCGGCGAGCTCCTCGCTGACGATGCCGCGCTGGCGGACCGGGGAGGCGAGGATCTCGTTGTACTGCGTGATCTTCGCCTGGAGTTCGTCGTGCTCCTGGACGATCTTCTGGCGCTCCAGGGCGGCCAGCCGGCGCAGCTGCATCTCCAGGATCGCGTTCGCCTGGATCTCGTCGATCTCCAGCAGGCTCATCAGGCCCGTGCGCGCGATGTCGACGGTGTCGCTGCGCCGGATCAGCGCGATGACCTCGTCGATGGCGTCCAGGGCCTTGAGCAGGCCGCGCAGGATGTGCGCCCGCTCCTCGGCCTTGCGCAGCCGGAAGCGCGTACGGCGGACGATGACCTCGATCTGGTGCGTCACCCAGTGGCGGATGAACGCGTCCAGGGAGAGCGTGCGCGGCACACCGTCGACCAGCGCCAGCATGTTGGCGCTGAAGTTCGACTGCAGGTCGGTGTGCTTGTAGAGGTTGTTCAGGACGACCTTGGCGACCGCGTCCCGCTTCAGGACGATGACCAGACGCTGGCCCGTGCGGGACGAGGTCTCGTCACGGACGTCCGCGATGCCGCCGATCTTGCCGTCCTTCACCAGGTCGGCGATCTTCTGCGCGAGGTTGTCGGGGTTGGTCTGGTACGGCAGTTCCGTGACCACCAGGCACTGGCGGTTCTGGATCTCCTCGACCTGGACGACCGCCCGCATGGTGATCGAGCCGCGGCCCGTGCGGTAGGCCTCCTCGATGCCCCGGCGGCCCACCACCAGGGCGCCGGTCGGGAAGTCGGGGCCCTTGATGCGCTCGATGAGCGCGTCGAGCAGCTCCTCGTGGCTCGCTTCCGGGTTCTCCAGGTACCACTGGGCGCCGGACGCGACCTCGCGCAGGTTGTGCGGCGGGATGTTGGTCGCCATGCCGACCGCGATACCGGCCGAACCGTTGATCAGCAGGTTCGGGAAGCGGGCCGGCAGGACGGTCGGCTCCTGGGAGCGGCCGTCGTAGTTGTCCGTGAAGTCGACGGTCTCCTCGTCGATGTCACGGACCATCTCCATGGACAGCGGCGCCATCTTGCACTCGGTGTAGCGCATGGCCGCCGCCGGGTCGTTGCCCGGAGAGCCGAAGTTGCCGTTGGAGTCCACCAGCGGCATCCGCATCGACCACGACTGCGCGAGGCGGACCAGCGCGTCGTAGATCGAGGAGTCGCCGTGCGGGTGGTAGTTGCCCATGACGTCGCCGACGACGCGGGCGCACTTGTAGAAGCCGCGCTCGGGCCGGTAGCCGCCGTCGTACATGGCGTACAGGACGCGACGGTGGACGGGCTTGAGGCCGTCCCGGACGTCGGGCAGCGCACGCGAGACGATGACGGACATCGCGTAGTCGAGGTACGAGCGCTGCATCTCCGTCTCGAGCCCGACGGGCTCGACACGCTGGGCGATCGGGCCGCCCTCTTCGGGGGTGACAGGCCCGGGGGGAAGATTGGGGGTCTCGTCGGCCATTGCTGGTGAGGATCCTTCCTGGTGCGGTCAGCTGAGACCGACTCAGATGTCGAGGAAGCGGACGTCCTTGGCGTTGCGCTGGATGAACTGGCGGCGCGCCTCGACGTCCTCGCCCATGAGGACCGAGAACAGGTCGTCGGCCTGGGCGGCGTCGTCGAGGGTGACCTGGCCGAGGACGCGGTGCTCCTGGTCCATGGTCGTGATGCGCAGTTCCTCGGCGTTCATCTCGCCGAGACCCTTGAAGCGCTGGATCGAGTCCTCGCGGATGCGCTTGCCGCGCTGGCGGCCCATCTCGATCAGCGCGTCGCGCTCGCGGTCGGAGTACGCGTACTCGACGTCGTCCCGGCCCCACTTGATCTTGTAGAGCGGGGGGCGGGAGAGGTACACGTGCCCGGCCTCGACCAGCGGCCGCATGAAGCGGAACAGGAAGGTCAGCAGCAGGGTGCTGATGTGCTGGCCGTCGACGTCGGCGTCCGCCATCAGGATGATCTTGTGATACCGCAGCTTCTCGATGTCGAAGTCCTCGTGGACCCCGGTGCCGAAGGCGGAGATCAGTGCCTGGATCTCCTGGTTCTGCAGGATCTTGTCGAGCCGGGCCTTCTCCACGTTGAGGATCTTGCCGCGGATCGGGAGGATCGCCTGGTACTCCGGGTTGCGGCCGGACTTGGCCGAGCCGCCGGCGGAGTCACCCTCGACGATGAAGATCTCGCACTTGGTGGGGTCGTTCGACTGGCAGTCGGAGAGCTTGCCCGGCAGTGACGCCGACTCCAGCAGGCCCTTGCGCCGCGTCAGGTCCCGGGCCTTGCGCGCCGCCACGCGCGCGGTGGCCGCCTGGATGCCCTTGCGGACGATGTCCGCCGCCTCGACCGGGTTGCGGTCCAGCCAGTCGGTGAGGTGCTCGTAGACGACCTTCTGCACGAAGGTCTTCGCCTCCGTGTTGCCCAGCTTGGTCTTGGTCTGGCCCTCGAACTGCGGCTCGCCCAGCTTCACCGAGATGATCGCGGTCAGACCCTCGCGGATGTCGTCACCCGTGAGGTTGTCGTCCTTCTCGCGCAGCAGCTTCTTGTCGCGCGCGTACTTGTTGATCAGGTTCGTGAGCGCCGCGCGGAAACCCTCTTCGTGCGTGCCGCCCTCGTGGGTGTGGATGGTGTTGGCGAAGGAGTACACACCCTCGCTGTAACCGCCGTTCCACTGCATCGCGACCTCGAGGGACAGGAGCCGGTCCTTGTCCTCGGCCTCGATGTCGATCACCGTCGGGTGCACCGTCTCGCCCTTGCGGGAGTTGAGGTACTTCACGAAGTCGACGATGCCGCCCTCGTAGTGGTACGTGACGGTCTTGACCTCGTCCTTCTCGTCGGCGCCCGCCTCGTCCGCCCCGGCGGTGGCCTTCGCCGACTCGCGCTCGTCGGTGAGCTTGATGGTCAGGCCCTTGTTGAGGAACGCCATCTCCTGGAAGCGCCGCGAGAGCGTCTCGAAGGAGTACTCCGTGGTCTCGAAGATGTCGCCGTCGGCCCAGAAGGTGACCGACGTGCCGGTCTCCCCTGTGGTCTCGTGCTGGGCGAGCGGCGCCGTGGGGACGCCCATCTTGTAGTCCTGCGTCCAGCGGTGGCCGTCGGTCTTCACCTCGACGGCGACCTTCGAGGACAGCGCGTTCACGACGGAGACACCCACGCCGTGCAGACCACCGGAGACCGCGTAGCCGCCGCCACCGAACTTGCCGCCCGCGTGCAGCACGGTCAGGACGACCTCAAGGGCCGGCTTGCCCTCGGACGGGACGATGCCCACCGGGATGCCACGGCCGTTGTCGATGACCCGGACGCCGCCGTCGGGGAGGATCGTCACGTCGATGGTGTCCGCGTGGCCGGCCAGCGCCTCGTCGACCGAGTTGTCGACGACCTCGTACACGAGGTGGTGCAGCCCTCGCTCACCGGTCGACCCGATGTACATGCCGGGTCGCTTGCGGACCGCGTCCAGACCCTCGAGGACGGTGATGGCGCTGGCGTCGTACGAGGCGGTGACCTCGCCGTTCGAGGTGACCTCGCCGTTGGCGCCGGCGTCGGTGGACGGGATGTTCTCGTTGGGGTTGCCGGAATCGGCCACGAAGCGCCCTTTCTGGCACAGCACGAGCCAGGCTCCTGGGGGTGCCCCCTCTGGAGGAGGGTTGCCGGAGCGGCTGCGGCATGTTGCGTTGGTAAGCCCTGATCAGCGTTGCTCAGCTTTTCCCGGACGGTCCCCACGAGTGGGGCGGGATTGACTCTCAGTCTACCGGTAGCGCCGACAGTGATGGGGGTTTGCCGGTACCTGAGTCCTCATGTGGCGCCCTGAACCGGTCTCCGCCGGGTCCCCATATACGGAGCGGGGCTCCAAGAGGCTCACGGAGGCACTCAGCGCTTCGGGCTGTCAACCCTTTACTACTTGGGAGTCAGGTGGATGTTCGCAACCGCGTCCGGTTGCGCGGCGGGCCTCCCGGCCCGCTGGCGCACCACGGTGAATGTGAGAGAGGTCACCCGTAGGTGTCGCCGGGACCGGTGCTGCCAGGGGCGCGCAGGGGGCCGTAGCGCCGGGCCGGGCCGTTCGGTCCGTTCACCTTGATCAGCTTCACGGCGCCGTGGCCGAGATCCTCGTTGAGGCGGGCGACGAGCGTCGGGGCGAGCAGGCGCAGGTTCGTCGCCCAGGCCGTGGAGTCACAGCGCACGATGAGGATCCGCTCGTCCTCGTCGTACTTCTCCGGCTCGCAGTGCTTGGCGACGTCCTCGCCGACGATCTGCGGCCAGCGGCCCATCACCCCGCCCATCGCGGCCGGCGTCTCCCAGCCGCGCTCGGTGAGCAGCCGGTTGATGGCGGAGCCGAGCGCCATGGGGTCGCGGCGGTCGGCGCGCGCGCCGGAGCGCAGACCGCCGCGCCGCGCCTGCTTCTTCTGCTGTACCGCGTCCCCACGCGCGCGTGCCTGCGCCCTCGCCGCCCTGAGCGCCACGCGCGCGAGGTCGACACCTGAGGGTTCCGGGGTCTTGCCCGGTGCGGGGGCAAGGCCGTCGGCCGCGGCGGACGCCGGGCGCGGTGCGGGCTCGTCCGTGCTCACGCGCGCTCCACCGTCCCGTCGGACACGGTGAACCGCGTGCCCGTCAGTACGTGCGGTACGTCGTCGTCGACCGCGGCGGTCACCAGGACCTGCTCACCGGGCGCGACCAGCTCCGCCAGGCGTTCGCGGCGACGGGTGTCCAGCTCGGCGAAGACGTCGTCGAGGATGAGCACCGGCTCGTTGCCCTCGGCCCTGAGGAGGTCGTACGACGCCAGGCGCAGCGCGAGCGCGTACGACCAGGACTCGCCGTGGGAGGCGTATCCCTTGGCGGGCAGCTGGCCGAGCTTGAGCAGCAGATCGTCCCGGTGCGGTCCGACCAGGGTGACGCCCCGCTCGATCTCCTGCTTGCGGGTCTCCAGCAGCGCGGCCGTCAGCTGCTCGTAGAGGTCCTCGCGTGTGTGTGCCTCGCCCGGCGCGGACGACTTGTAGTCGAGGGCCACCGGACCACCGCCGGGGGCCAGTTGCTCGTACGCCTTGTCGGCGAGCGGCTGGATCGCGGCGATCAGGTCGAGACGCTGGGCGAGCAGCTCGGCGCCCACGCGCGCGAGGTGCTGGTCCCAGATGTCGAGCGTGGACAGGTCCATGGAGCGGCCGCCGTGCCGCCGGGCCAGCGCGGCCGACTTCAGGAGGGTGTTGCGCTGCCTGAGGACCCGCTCGTAGTCGGAGCGGACGCCGGCCATGCGCGGCGAGCGGGCGGTGATCAGCTCGTCGAGGAAGCGGCGCCGCTCCCCGGGGTCGCCCTTCACCAGGGCGAGGTCCTCGGGGGCGAACAGCACGGTCCGTACGATGCCGAGCATGTCACGCGGTCTGACCTGCGAGGACCTGTTGATGCGGGCGCGGTTGGCCTTGCCGGGGTTCAGCTCCAGCTCGACCAGCTGCTGCCGCTCGCCCTGTCGCACCTGTGCCCGGATGACCGCGCTGTCGGCGCCCATGCGGACGAGGGGGGCGTCGGAGGAGACGCGGTGGCTGCCGAGGGTGGCGAGGTAGCCGACCGCCTCGACGAGGTTCGTCTTGCCCTGCCCGTTGGGGCCGACGAAGGCGGTGACGCCCGGGTCGAGCGGAACGTCGACCCGGGCGTACGAGCGGAAGTCGGCCAGCGACAGATGCGTGACGTGCATGGTCGTTCACCGACCTCCCCCAGGGTTGTGGACCGCTGAGCAGTCCTGTGGATTACTTCTTCTCGACCGCGTGCCCGCCGAACTGGTTGCGCAGCGCGGCGATCATCTTCATCTGCGGAGAGTCCTCCTGGCGCGACGCGAACCGCGCGAAGAGGGAGGCCGTGATCGCGGGCAGCGGCACGGCGTTGTCGATGGCCGCTTCCACGGTCCAGCGTCCCTCGCCGGAGTCCTGTGCGAAACCCCTCAGCCTGTCCAGGTGCTCGTCCTCGTCGAGGGCGTTCACCGCGAGGTCCAGCAGCCAGGAACGGATGACCGTGCCCTCCTGCCAGGAGCGGAAGACCTCCCGGACGTCGGTCACCGAGTCGACCTTCTCCAGCAGCTCCCAGCCCTCGGCGTAGGCCTGCATCATGGCGTACTCGATGCCGTTGTGGACCATCTTCGCGAAGTGGCCCGCGCCGACCTTGCCGGCGTGCACCGAACCGAAGTCGCCCTCGGGCTTGAGGGCGTCGAAGACCGGCTGCACCTTGGCGACGTTCTCCGCGTCGCCGCCGTACATCAGCGCGTAGCCGTTCTCCAGGCCCCAGACGCCGCCGGAGACACCGCAGTCGACGAAGCCGATGCCCTTGGCGGCCAGCTCCTCGGCGTGCTTCTCGTCGTCCGTCCAGCGGGAGTTCCCGCCGTCCACGACGACGTCACCGGGCGCCAGCAGCTCGCCGAGTTCGTCGACGGTGGACTGGGTCGCGGCACCGGCGGGGACCATCACCCACACCACCCGCGGGCCCTTGAGCTTGCCCACAAGCTCTTCCAGGCTGTGGACATCGGCGAGGTCCGGGTTGCGGTCGTATCCGATGACGGTGTGGCCTGCGCGGCGGATCCGCTCGCGCATGTTGCCGCCCATCTTGCCGAGGCCGACGAGACCGAGCTCCATCAGTTGTTCCTTAGGTGTGCGACGTGGCGTTACGGCACTTCCGTACCTGCGTCCGAGCCTAAACCCGGACGCTCGCGCACATCTGTGGGCATACGCGCTCAGACGTACGCCCCGACCTGCGGGTTCTCCGAAGGATCCGGTCAGCCGCTCAGTCGCACCGGCATGATCAGGTACTTGTAGGCCTCGTCCGCCTCGGCGTCCAGCGCCGGCTTGCCGCTGAGCAGCGCGGGCTTGGTGGACGTCGTGAACGACAGCTGGGCCACCGGGGAGTCGATGGCGCTCAGGCCGTCCAGCAGGAACGTCGGGTTGAAGGCGATCGAGACGTCGTCGCCCTCCAGCTGGGCGTCGACCCTTTCCACAGCCTGTGCGTCGTCGCTGGAGCCAGCCTCCAGAATCAGCACGCCCTGCTCGAAGCTGAGCCGCACCGGGGTGTTGCGCTCGGCCACCAGGGCCACACGCTTGACGGCCTCCACGAAGGGGGCGGTCTCGATCACGGCCACGGAGTTGAACTCCGTCGGGAACAGCGAGCGGTACTTCGGGAGGTCGCCCTCCAGCAGACGCGTCGTCGTACGACGGCCGGCGCCCTCGAAACCGATGAGTCCCTCGCCCGCGCCGGAACCGGACAGCGCCAGGATGACGCTGTCGCCGCTCGTGAGGGCCTTGGCGGTGTCCAGGAGCGTCTTGGCGGGCACCAGGGCGACCGCGGACGCCTCCGGGTCCTCCGGCTTCCACAGGAACTCACGGACCGCGAAGCGGTAGCGGTCGGTGGACGCCAGGGTGACGGTGTCGCCCTCGATCTCGATCCGCACACCGGTCAGGACGGGCAGCGTGTCGTCGCGCCCGGCGGCGATGGCGACCTGGGCGGCGGCCGCGGCGAAGACCTCACCGGGAACGGTGCCCGTGGCGTTCGGCATCTGCGGCAGGGCCGGGTACTCCTCCACCGGCAGGGTGTGGAGGGTGAAGCGCGAGGAGCCGCACACCACCGTCGCCCGTACACCGTCTGTGGAAATCTCCACCGGCCGGTTGGGCAGGGCGCGGCAGATGTCGGCGAGCAGGCGGCCCGAGACGAGGACCGTGCCCTCCTCCTCGACCTCCGCCTCGACGGACACCCGTGCGGAGACCTCGTAGTCGAAGCTGGACAGGCTCAGCTGGCCGTTCTCGGCCTTCAGCAGAAGGCCGGCGAGGACAGGCGCCGGCGGACGGGCCGGGAGGCTGCGTGCCGCCCAGGCCACTGCCTCCGCGAGTACGTCGCGTTCCACCCGGATCTTCACTGTTGCCGCCTCCTGCTGTTGCCGGCGCTTCTCGGCCTGCCTGGCTTCGTCGTCTGGTCGGTGTCGTCGGCCCCACTGCGGGGAAGGACGCCGGGGAACAGTCTGACGCACCCCACTGACAGTAGGTGCCTCTCGGGGTCAAGTCGTGACGAGGGGCAGTCGGGAGCCGAGCGGCGAGTTGTGCACAGGACCCACTTCGAAACGGACTCCCAGCTCTCTCTAGTTGGGAGTAGTAGTAGGGCCTGTGGATACCGTGGATAACCTCGTTTGCGCAGGTCAGACCGGAAATTTTATCCACGGGGCCTGTGGGCGGCGGCGGTGGACAACCGGGCCTGTCTGTGGAGAACAAAAAGTTCTGCACACTCCATGCACAGCTTGAGGGGAGTTCTCCCCAGCGCCGTCCCCAGCTTTACCCACCTTTCCCACAGGCCAACCCGGCACCTTCGTGTGACGCCTTTCACTCGACCCGGTGATCAGGCGCGTCACGTTGCCGAACAGTGGACAGCCATGTGGAGAAGCCGGAGATTGCTGGGGACAACCGTCCTCAGCCTGTGGGCCGCCGGTGGACAACTCGGTGCACAGGCTGTGGATCACCGCTCTGTCTACAGGCTGTGGAGATCCTTCGTCCACTAATCCACAGGCACCTGACCTGGTCTGATGGTCTTTCACCGGAGGCGGCTGTGGACACGATCTGGACAACTCCCCGGTCCCCAGGATGTGGACGGGAAAAAGTCACCGAATCTGTGGAGGGAGGCCGTAACCCGGCAGGTAATCGAACAGCCGGCGGCCGGGGCGTGAAGAAGGGCGCCCCCGGATCCGGTCCGGGAACGCCCTCGGCGACGCGTCTGGGCCGCCGTCAGCCGTTCTTGATGCGGTTCGTCAGCTCGGTCACCTGGTTGTAGATGGAGCGCCGCTCGGCCATCAGATTGCGGATCTTGCGGTCCGCGTGCATGACGGTGGTGTGGTCGCGGCCGCCGAACAGCGCGCCGATCTTCGGCAGGGAGAGGTCGGTCAGCTCGCGGCACAGGTACATGGCGATCTGGCGTGCCGTGACGAGCGCCCGCCCGCGTGAGGTGCCGCACAGGTCCTCGACCGTGAGCCCGAAGTAGTCGGCGGTCGCGCTCATGATGGCCGTCGAGGTGATCTCCGGGGCCGAGTCCTCGCCGCCGGGGATGAGGTCCTTGAGGACGATCTCCGTCAGGCCCAGGTCCACCGGCTGCCGGTTGAGCGACGCGAACGCCGTCACCCGGATCAGCGCGCCCTCCAGCTCACGGATGTTGCGCGAGATCCGGGAGGCGATGAACTCCAGCACCTCCGGCGGAGCGTTGAGCTGCTCCTGGACCGCCTTCTTGCGCAGGATCGCGATCCGCGTCTCCAGCTCGGGCGGCTGGACGTCGGTGATCAGGCCCCACTCGAAACGGTTCCGCAGCCGGTCCTCCAGGGTCACCAGCTGCTTGGGCGGCCGGTCGCTGCTGAGCACGATCTGCTTGTTCGCGTTGTGGAGCGTGTTGAAGGTGTGGAAGAACTCCTCCTGCGTCGACTCCTTGTCCGCGAGGAACTGGATGTCGTCGACGAGCAGGATGTCCATCTCGCGGTAGCGCTTGCGGAAGCTGTCGCCCTTGCCGTCGCGGATGGAGTTGATGAACTCGTTGGTGAACTCCTCCGAGCTCACATAGCGGACCCGCGTGCCCGGGTAGAGGCTGCGCGCGTAGTGCCCGATCGCGTGCAGAAGATGCGTTTTGCCAAGACCCGACTCCCCGTAGATGAAGAGAGGGTTGTACGCCTTCGCGGGCGCCTCGGCGACGGCCACCGCGGCCGCGTGCGCGAACCGGTTGGAGGCGCCGATGACGAACGTGTCGAAGAGGTACTTCGGGTTCAGGCGCGCGGTCGGCTCACCGGGACCGCTCGCCGGCGCGGGCTGCGCGGCGAGCGGCCCGGGGGCGCCGTTGGCGGGCAGCTGGGATCCGACCGGACCGCCGCGGTGGACGCGACCGGACCCGGACGGCATCTCGGGCCGGTCCCGGCGGCCGTCGCGCTGGTCGTAGTCGCCACGCGGCTGGTCGTAGTCGGGACGCTGTCCGTCGTAGGCGGAGCGCTCCATCGGCTGCGGACGGTAGTCCTGGGAGTAGGAGTCCTGCGAGCGCGACCCGTAGGAATCCTGGGACGGGGAACCGTACGAGTCCTGGGACGGCGACGCGTACGGGTCGCGCTCCGGGAAGCCGAGCCGCTGCTGCTGCCAGCTGTACTCGTCCTGCGGCGGACGGGGCCAGGCGCCGGGTTCGGGGCGCTGGTACTCGGAGGGGTACGCGGGGCGGGCGGTCGGGAGCTGGTCCGGGCGGGGCCCGTGGTCGCCCTGGGAGCCGGGGTGCTGCTCGCCGCGGCCCTGCCGGTGGTCGTCGGCGCGGTGGCGGCCGTACCCCTCGTACTGGCCGGGAGAGGGCTCGGGCTCCTCGTAGCGCTGCTGCTGGGGCCGAGAGGGGGCCATCGGCGGGCCCTGGGGCTCGCCCGCCGAGTCGTCCACGGTGATCGCGATGCGGATCGGCCGGCCGCACTCGCGCGTCAGTGTCTCGCTGACGACCGGCGCGAGACGGCCTTCGAGCACACCCTTCGCAAATTCGTTCGGTACGGCGAGCAGTGCGGTGTCCGCGACCAGCGCGAGGGGCTGGCAGCGGCGGATCCAGTGCTCGTCCTTGGTCTCGACCCCCTGCCCGCGCCCCTCACCGAGAAGCTGCTCCAGTACTCGTGGCCACACTGCGGCAAGATCGGCAGGCACGTCAGCCACAGGGCACGCTCTCTCACGGGGTCCCACGAACGTGTGGTTCGGGACCGGTCGGGATTCAAATGGGGTGGGGCAGGTACAAGGGAACGAATCGGAGTTCAGCCACGGTAGTCAGGGCGGCGGCTGAGGTTCAAGTTGTTGTCCCCAGCCTGTGGACAGTGTCTCCCGGTGACCGCTGGTTTGACCGGATGGCGTAGCCGCGCGTACCGTAACCAGGTCGAGTTGTCGATGGCTGCTGCCGCCTGCCTCCGATGGGCACAGATCATTTGGGTGATCGGTCAGCGGTGCACTCGGGCGTGACGCGAGCTACTCGTGGGCGCACGGTGACAGCCAGGACGGCACCCGCAGACCCCGATTTCTTTCTGGAGCCCCCGAGTGAGCAAGCGCACCTTCCAGCCGAACAACCGTCGTCGCGCCAAGACCCACGGCTTCCGCCTGCGGATGCGTACCCGTGCCGGTCGCGCGATTCTCGCGAACCGTCGTGGCAAGGGTCGCGCCAGCCTGTCCGCCTGATCCCGATCAGGTCATGACGTCGTGCTGCCCACCGAAAACCGGCTGAGGCGGCGCGAGGACTTCGCGACCGCGGTACGACGGGGCCGGCGGGCTGGACGCCCGTTTCTCGTCGTCCACTTCCGTAGCGGTGCAACGGACCCGCACGCGCCTGGGGAGAGCGCTCCCCCGACGCGTGCGGGTTTCGTTGTCAGCAAAGCCGTGGGCGGTGCGGTCGTGCGCAACAAGGTGAAGCGCAGGCTCCGCCATCTGATGCGCGATCGAGTCGCCCTGCTGCCCCCCGGTAGCCTGGTAGTCGTACGAGCGCTGCCCGGTGCGGGTGACGCCGACCATGCACAACTGGCCCGAGACCTGGACGCCGCCCTCGAGCGGCTGCTGGGAGGGGGCGCACGATGAAGTACCCGCTGCTGGCGCTGATCAAGCTGTACCAGTGGACCATCAGCCCGCTGCTCGGGCCGGTGTGCAAGTACTACCCGTCGTGCTCCCGCTACGGCTACCAGGCCATCGACCGGCATGGTGCGGTCAAGGGCACGGCACTCACGGCCTGGCGCATCCTGCGGTGCAATCCGTGGTCGCCGGGCGGTGTGGACCATGTCCCGCCGCGCAAGCGTCCGCGGTGGCACGAAATGCTGCGTCACACCTGGAGCGCACGCAAGGGCGGGCCGTCTTCCGCCGAACCGGCCACCGAGGGGCAGGCTCCTTCGAGCCCGGCCGCAGAGACCCCGTCCCATGCCCAAGGAGCATGATTAGTGGACACGATTGCCAGCTTCTTCAGCTTCATCACGACACCTGTCTCCTGGGTCATCGTCCAGTTCCACACCGTGTACGGCGCCCTCTTCGGCGCTGACACCGGGTGGGCCTGGGGCCTGTCCATCGTGTCTCTGGTGATCCTGATCCGCATCTGCCTGATCCCGCTCTTCGTGAAGCAGATCAAGGCGACCCGGGCCATGCAGACACTGCAGCCCGAGATGAAGAAGATCCAGGAGCGCTACAAGAACGACAAACAGCGTCAATCCGAAGAGATGATGAAGCTGTACAAGGAGACGGGCACCAACCCGCTCTCCTCGTGCCTTCCCATCCTGGCGCAGTCGCCGTTCTTCTTCGCCCTGTACCACGTGCTCAACAGCATCGCGAACAACGACACCATCGGTGTCATCAACGACAGCCTGCTGCAGAGCGCGCAGAAGGCGCACATCGTCGGTGCCCCGCTGGCCGCGAAGTTCACCGACAGCTCCTCCGACGTCGCCGCGCTCGACGCCTCGCTGACCACCGTCCGCGTCGTGACCGCGGTGATGATCGTCCTGATGTCGGCGTCGCAGTTCTACACGCAGCGCCAGCTGATGACGAAGAACGTCGACACCACGGTGAAGACGCCGTTCATGCAGCAGCAGAAGATGCTGATGTACGTCTTCCCGATCATGTTCGCCGTCTTCGGCATCAACTTCCCGGTCGGTGTCCTCGTCTACTGGCTGACCACCAACCTGTGGACCATGGGCCAGCAGATGTACGTCATCCGCAACAACCCGACCCCGGGGTCCAAGGCCCAGGCCGCGTACCTGGACCGTCTGTACAAGCACGTCACGCACCACGGCAAGACGCGCGGCCGTGGTGAGAAGGCCATCGTCAAGGCCATCGTGGCCAAGGGCCGCGACCGCAACGAGTTCGAGCGCAAGTTCATCAACGGCCTGAACAAGGCGGGTCTCGCGGCCCAGGCGGACGGCACCGTGGTGAAGGGCGAGACCGTGGCCGTCGCCCAGGCCGAGGACGGTACGACGACGAGCGCCGCCGCTCCCAAGCGCCAGCAGCCCAAGCGGCAGTCCAAGTCCCAGCGTCAGTCCGCCGTCCAGAAGGCCGCGGACGAGGCGACCGGCCAGAAGGCGGCCGGTGAGAAGACGTCGCTCAGCAAGTCCGACGACCAGCCCGAGGACGCCACGCCCGCCGCGAAGAAAGCCGGCCAGAAGCCCGGCGGGAGTTCCCGCAGCAAGGCCCAGTCCGGACAGCGCAAGGGTCCGCAGCGGCCCAAGTCCCCGTCCAAGAAGTAAGAAGGAGTCCATCCCGTGACGGAAGGCACCATCTCCTCCGCTGCCGAGGGTGCAGACACTCTGACCCGCCTGGAGCAGGAGGGCGAGATCGCGGCGGACTACCTCGAGGGTCTGCTGGACATCGCCGATCTCGACGGCGACATCGACATGGACGTCGAGGCCGATCGAGCCGCTGTCTCCATCGTCAGCGACTCGGGCAGCCGTGACCTGCAGAAGCTGGTGGGGCGCGACGGCGAGGTGCTGGAAGCCTTGCAGGAGCTCACGCGTCTGGCCGTCAACCGGGAGACCGGGGACCGCAGCCGTCTGATGCTGGACATCGGGGGCTACCGCGCCAGGAAGCGCGAAGAGCTCTCCGAGCTGGGTGCCAAGGCCGCGGCTGAGGCCAGGAGCTCGGGCGAGCCCGTACAGCTGCAGCCGATGACACCCTTCGAGCGCAAGGTCGTGCACGACGCGGTCAAGGCCGCCGGCCTGCGCAGCGAGTCCGAGGGCGAGGAGCCGCAGCGCTTCGTCGTTGTGCTTCCCGCCTGATCGGTCCGTACGACCCTCCGGCCCCGTCTGTTGCGCAGGCGGGGCCGAACTTTGTCAGCCTGATAGTTCTGGTGGTTCTGGCGTCGTCGCCGGTGCGCCGACGCCATACGGAAGGACGGTCCCCCGTGACGGAGGCTGCGGAGCTTCCCCCCGTGCCCGAGCAGGCGCGCGAGGTGTTCGGTGATCGCTTCGCGGACGCGGTCCGCTACGCGGAGCTGCTTGCCGAGGCGGGTGTGCAGCGCGGTCTGATCGGACCGCGTGAAGTGCCCCGGTTGTGGGAGCGGCACCTGTTGAACTGCGCGGTGCTCTCGGAGGTCGTGCCCGAGGGTGTCACGGTGTGCGACGTCGGCTCCGGCGCCGGTCTGCCCGGCATCCCCCTGGCGCTCGTCCGGGAGGATCTGAAGATCACGCTGCTGGAGCCCTTGCTGCGGCGCACCACGTTCCTCACCGAGGTCGTGGAGCTGCTCGGACTGGATCATGTGACGGTCGTCCGCGGCCGTGCCGAGGAGGTCATGGGCAAGCTCACACCCGTCCACGTGGTGACGGCACGGGCGGTGGCCCCGCTGGACCGCCTGGCCGCGTGGGGCATCCCGCTGCTGCGCCCGTACGGGGAGATGCTCGCACTGAAGGGCGACACCGCCGAGGAGGAGCTCAAGAGCGCGGCGACCGCGCTGAGCAAGCTGGGGGCCGTGGAGACGTCCATCCTGCATGTCGGCGAGGGCGTGGTGGATCCGCTGTCCACGGTCGTGCGGGTGGAGGTCGGCGAGAGTCCGGGTGGTGTGCGTTTCGCGGCGAAGCGAGCCAAGGCCGCGCGGACGGGCAGGGCGCGCCGACGTCGCGGATGACCTGCCGAGGTGGTGGGTCGGTGATCCGTCCTGACGACGAGACGTACTCCACACAAGCTGCCAAACCTACGCATGCCGGAGTGTCGCGACAGTTCGGCTCGTTCTGCTGTGCATCGTGTTTCACGTGAAACGTCGCTCACTGCTGCACGGCATCATTGGCCGGGGCCGCGCCGCGGCCGAACCCCGCGACCGGAAACCTCTCGGTTCACTCGGAGAGGGTGCGGAGTTGTCCACAGAGGTGGATTTCTCCACAGAACAACAGGCCTCACTGGTTCACGACCCCGAAGGCATGGGAGGCTCTGTTCATTGCGAGCCTGAAGTCGAGGAGAGTGAATCCTTGCGGTCCGACGCCAACATCGCGGGACCGATGACCGATCCGGTCCCCGGTCCCCGTACCGAGTCGATGGGGGAGGATGTTTCACGTGAAACACCGCCCCCGATGGACGACACTCCGATCGGTCGTGCCGCCCAACTGGCGGTAGAGGCTCTGGGCCGTGCCGGCGAGGGTCTGCCGCGTCCTGAGCAGACCAGGATCATGGTGGTCGCCAACCAGAAGGGCGGAGTGGGCAAGACGACGACAACCGTCAACCTTGCCGCTTCGCTGGCCCTGCATGGCGCCCGTGTGCTGGTGGTCGACCTCGACCCGCAGGGCAACGCGTCCACCGCACTGGGGATCGACCATCACGCCGAAGTCCCTTCCATCTACGACGTACTGGTCGACAGCAGGCCGCTCTCCGACGTCGTCCAGCCGGTCTCTGATGTCGAGGGTCTCTTCTGCGCCCCCGCCACCATCGACCTCGCCGGTGCGGAGATCGAGCTGGTGTCCCTGGTGGCTCGCGAGAGCCGGCTCCAGCGAGCGATCCAGGCGTACGAGCAGCCGTTGGACTACATCCTCATCGACTGCCCGCCCTCGCTCGGTCTGCTGACCGTCAACGCCCTGGTGGCGGGCGAAGAGGTCCTGATCCCGATCCAGTGCGAGTACTACGCGCTGGAGGGACTGGGACAGCTGCTGCGCAACGTCGACCTGGTCCGGGGCCACCTCAACCCCACCCTGCATGTGTCGACCATCCTGCTCACCATGTACGACGGCCGGACGCGCCTGGCGTCCCAGGTCGCGGACGAGGTGCGCAGCCACTTCGGCGACGAGGTGCTGCGGACGAGCATTCCCCGCTCGGTCCGCATCTCCGAGGCGCCGAGCTACGGACAGACCGTACTGACCTATGATCCAGGATCGAGCGGTGCGCTGTCCTATCTTGAGGCGGCACGAGAAATCGCGCTGAAGGGTGTCGGCGTCTCCTACGACGCGACACACGCGCACATCGGCGCACAGAGCGACCCGAACATGGTGGAGGGGATCCAGTGAGCGAGCGACGGAGGGGTTTGGGGCGTGGTCTCGGCGCACTGATCCCTGCTGCCCCGACGGAGAAGCAGGTGGCTACGGCCACGGTGGGGGGCGTTGCTTCCACGTCCCCGGCGGCGGTGCCGGTACTGACCAGCGACCGCGGAGTGGCCGCGGCGAAGGTGGCCACGCTTCCGCCTGTTTCACGTGAAACCGAGGAGCCGTCGGCGGACGGCGCGACGGAGATGCCCGCGTCTCCCGTGGGCGCCCACTTCGCGGAGCTCCCCCTCGACTCCATCAAGCCGAACCCGCGGCAGCCCCGTGAGGTCTTCGACGAGGACGCGCTCCAGGAGCTTGTCACCTCCATCAAGGAGGTCGGTCTCCTCCAGCCCGTCGTCGTCCGGCAGCTCGGTCCTGGGCGCTACGAGCTCATCATGGGCGAGCGGCGCTGGCGGGCCTGCCGTGAGGCGGGGCTGGAGGCGATCCCGGCGATCGTCCGGGCCACGGACGACGACAAGCTCCTCCTGGACGCCCTGCTGGAGAACCTCCACCGGGCCCAGCTGAACCCTCTGGAAGAAGCAGCTGCCTACGACCAGCTGCTGAAGGACTTCAACTGCACGCACGACCAGCTGGCGGACCGTATCGGTCGTTCCCGCCCGCAGGTCTCCAACACTCTGCGTCTGCTGAAGCTCTCGTCCACCGTTCAGAAGCGGGTGGCCGCCGGAGTGCTCTCGGCGGGACACGCCCGGGCACTGCTCTCCGTCGAGGACTCGGAGGAGCAGGACCGGCTGGCCCATCGGATCGTGGCAGAGGGACTTTCGGTGCGGGCCGTCGAGGAGATCGTGACCCTCATGGGCTCGCGTCCCCAGAAGGCGCAGCGCTCCAAGGGGCCACGGGCCGGCGCCCGGGTCGCGCCCGCGCTGAGTGACCTCGCGACCCGCCTCTCGGACCGCTTCGAGACGCGCGTGAAGGTCGAGCTGGGTCAGAAGAAGGGCAAGATCACCGTGGAGTTCGCCTCCCCGGAGGACCTTGAGCGGATCCTCAGCACGCTCGCTCCGGGCGAGAAGCTGGCCCTCCAGAAGAGCCTTCTGGAAGGCGCCTCCGAAGAGACCGAGGACTGATCCGCCGTCCCTCGGAGGGGCATGTTGGAGAGGCCGACAGGGCGGGCCGTGTCCGATGTATACCGGACACGGCCCGCCCTTTGCTTGCGTTCGGTATCGGTGGAATCGCATCGTGGATACGATGCGTTCGGGTATGGCGCATCCGCCCGGCAGCACCTCTGAGGGGAGAGGCAGGGGCCATGCGAACGGTGAGCCGGACCGGACTGGTGAGCGCAGGCCTGGGACTGGGCGCGGTCGGCGGTTTCGTCGGCGGTCTGCTCAGGGAACGGAGCGCTCTGACAGCCGCCCGCGACGCGGCGGGCGAAGGAAGCGAGGATCAGCCTTCATGGGGCGTCGGCTCGTACCGCTCACGCTGGACAACCTTCAGGACCTTCCCCAGCGCTGTCGCACGTGTGTCTTCTGGGAACTCGACCCAGTCAGTGGCGAGGCCGCGGTAAAGGCCGGAACGCCCGCTCTGGAGAAAGAGGCCTGGATCTCCGCCGTCCTGCTGGACTGGGGGTCCTGCGGCAGAGTGGTGTACGTCGACGACGTACCGGTGGGCTTTGTGCTCTACGCCCCTCCGGCCTATGTCCCCCGCTCGACGGCCTTTCCCACGAGCCCGGTCTCGCCCGACGCGGTACAGCTGATGACCGCGTTCATCATGCCGGGTTATCAGGGCCAGGGGCTGGGTCGTGTGATGGTCCAGACGGTCGCGAAGGATCTGCTGCGGCGGGGCTTCAAGGCCATCGAGGCCTTCGGAGACGCACGCTGGGAGGAACCCGCCTGTCTGCTGCCCGCCGACCATCTGCTGGCGGTGGGCTTCAAGACGGTCCGGCCCCATCCGACGTACCCGCGTCTGCGCCTGGAGTTGCGGACGACGCTCTCCTGGAAGGAAGACGTGGAGATGGCGCTCGACCGGCTGCTGGGAGCCGTGCAGAAGGAGCCGGCGCTGCGGCCCCTCTGATACGAAGAAGGGGCCGACCCTTGAGGATCGACCCCCTCATGTTTCACGTGAAACGTCACTCGGCGATGAAGTCCTCAAGGTCGCGGACGATCGCGGCCTTCGGCTTCGCGCCGACGATGGTCTTGGCGACCTCGCCACCCTGGTAGACGTTCAGCGTCGGGATGGACATGACGCCGTACTTGGCGGCCGTACCCGGGTTCTCGTCGATGTTCAGCTTGACGACCTCGATCTTGTCGCCGTACTCGGCGGCAATCGCCTCGAGGGACGGCGCGATCTGGCGGCACGGGCCGCACCAAGCGGCCCAGAAGTCCACCAGGACGGGCTTGTCGCTCTTGAGGACGTCCTGCTCGAAGGAATCGTCGGTCACATTCTTCAGGGTGCCGGCCACGGCGGGCTCCTTAACTGGTGGGTGCGTGGGGTGGTGAGTGAGGGTCAGACAGCGGTCTTCTCGGGCTCCGCCTTCTCCTCGTCCGCGAGGGCGGAGAGGAAGCGCTCGGCGTCGAGGGCGGCGGAGCAACCGGTGCCGGCAGCGGTGATGGCCTGCCGGTAGGTGTGGTCCACCACGTCACCGGCGCCGAAGACACCGGACAGGTTCGTCCGTGTGGAGGGCGCCTCCACCTTCAGGTAGCCCTCCTCGTCCAGCTCCAGCTGGCCCTTGAAGAGTTCGGTGCGCGGGTCGTGGCCGATCGCGATGAACAGGCCGGTCACCGGGAGGTCCGAGAACTCGCCGGTCTTGAGGTTGCGCAACTTCAGGCCGGCGAGCTTCTGGTCACCCTGGATCTCGGCGACCTCGCTGTCCCACACGAACTTGATCTTCGGGTCGGCGAACGCGCGGTCCTGCATCGCCTTGGAGGCGCGCAGGGTGTCGCGGCGGTGGACGATCGTCACCGACTTGGCGAAGCGGGAGAGGAAGGTGGCTTCCTCCATCGCGGTGTCGCCGCCGCCGATCACGGCGATGTCCTGGTCCTTGAAGAAGAAGCCGTCACAGGTGGCACACCAGGAGACACCGCGGCCGGAGAGAGCGTCCTCGTTCGGCAGGCCGAGCTTGCGGTGCTGCGAGCCGGTGGTGATGATGACGGCCTTCGCCTTGTGGACCGTGCCCGCGGTGTCGGTGACGGTCTTGATCTCCCCGGTCAGGTCGACGTTGACGATGTCGTCCGGAATGAGTTCGGCACCGAAGCGTTCGGCCTGGGCGCGCATGTTGTCCATGAGCTCGGGGCCCATGATGCCGTCCTGGAAGCCCGGGAAGTTCTCCACCTCGGTGGTGTTCATGAGCGCACCACCCGCGGTGACGGCGCCCTCGAACACCAGCGGCTTCAGCGACGCGCGCGCGGTGTACAGCGCCGCCGTGTAGCCGGCGGGCCCTGAGCCGATGATGATCACGTTACGGACGTCGGTCACGGCTTGATTCCTCGTCTCTGGACTGCGTCGTACGACCGGGGGAGCTCCTCTCGGAACTCTCACCCCACCCAACGGATCCTAAGGGTCCCGCATTCCCGCTGTGTCCGGGCACACGGAGACGCGCCACCGCAGGAGATACCACGCAGGACGAAGACGAAGCGTGTGCGCTCAGGACCGCGTGTAGGTCTGCTTCAGCAGAACCTCGGCCGTGCCGACGGACGGGTCGGCCACACACGTCGAGTCCATGATGTAGGCCGTGACGCGGGTGGCGTCGGACGCGTCGGGCAGCACGACGAGCAGTGCGTCCGTCCCCTGGTAGATGCCCGGCTCGGTCGCGAGCGCCGAGCCGCTGCGGCCGATGCCCTTATGGACGCAGGCGGGCACCGGGGTGGTGTCCTGAAGGATCTTGGGCTCGTCGCTGCCGGGGAAGGACTCCGCGCCCAGGCTGCTCCGGGGGCGGGACCCGCTTCCCGCGCTCCGGCTCGTGGCCAGGAGGTCGGTGACCTGCTTCTCCAGCTGCTCCGCCGAGAACGTGTCCGCGGGGGTGGACTGCTGCCCGCTTGCCTCCGGGCCGGACGGCTTGCCGTCGTTCATGGAGGACAGCAGCACGGAGCCGAACCCCAGAGCGGCAACCGTGAACACAGCACCCAGGACGGCGACCCTGCGCCTGTCGCTCTTCCTGCGCTCCTTGCGGCCGGGGCCCGTGGTCCCGGTACGGGGGTGCCCCGAGGGGCGGTCCGCCGGTGTCGATGTTTCACGTGAAACACGCGCAGCGTCGTCCGAGTCCGCGGCGTCCGAGTCACGAGGGTCCGAGTCACGAGGGTCCGAGTCCCGGGCGTCCGAGTCCGTGGCGGACGCGGACTGAAGCATCGGACCGGTCGGCGGCTGCGCGTTGCCGGTATCCGGTGTCGTGGCGTTCAGCAGGGCCTCCGCGGCGAGGGCGGCATCGATCCGGCCGGCGACATCGGCGGGCATGCTCACAGGGCCCGGCAGCGTGCCGAGCAGTCCGCGGATCTCCTCCAGCGATGTGTAGACGTCCGCACAGAGCGCGCACTCGGCCAGATGCCGCCGCACGTCCGTGATCCGGGACGGTGGGAGCAGGCCTTCGGTGAGGTCGGAGATCTCCGCGACGTCCGGGTGCCCGGACGTGTCTGTCGTCGATGTCACGCTCGCCCACCTCCGCCCTTCACGGCAGCTGAATCGCTTGGCCCTGGTTCCGGGAGACCCGCCTCACGCGGTCCCGCTGCGGGTGGGACGGATGTCCCCTGCGTCCGGTTCCGCCCGGCGCCCGCCTCTCTTCCGTCCTCGGCTCTTTCCGGCTGCAGATGGGTGAGGAGAGGCAGGAGTCTGGCTCGGCCGCGAGAACAGCGGCTCTTCACCGTCCCAGTGGGGACGTCGAGGATCCGGGCGGCTTCCGCGACCGGATAGCCCTGCATGTCCACCAGGACGAGCGCGGCTCGCTGGTCGGGCGGGAGCGTGCCGAGCGCCTCCAGGAGCTGCCGGTGGAGATCATTGCGCTCCGCGGGCGCCGAGGCCGACTCGTGCGGCTCCAGCAACTGCTCCAGGCGCTCGGTGTCGTCGACCGGAGACGTCTTGCGGGAGGCCGCCTTGCGGGCTCGGTCGAGGCAGGCGTTCACCGTGATCCGGTGCAGCCAGGTCGTGACGGCCGACTGGCCGCGGAAGGTGTGGGCGGCCCGGTACGCCGAGACGAGGGCGTCCTGGACGGCGTCGGCAGCCTCCTCGCGGTCCCCCAGTGTCCTCAGGGCAACGGCCCAGAGCCGGTCGCGGTGGCGGCGCACGAGCTCACCGAAGGCATCGGGGTCACCTTCCACATGGCGGGCCAGGAGGTCCTGATCGCTTACGTCGCCGTACGCGGTGCCCTCTGCCATCGGACCCCCTCCCCTGACGACCTGCTCAGCCTGTGAACTTGAGGTCTGTGATGGCCTGCTTGTAGCCGGAGTCGCTATAGGCGTCGCCCGGCGCGTACGGCAGCGCGGTGAACCACACCAGCACGTACCGGCTCTTCACCGGCTTGGCGACCGACACCTTGGCGGTGGTTCCCGTCGTCGTCACGGATCCCAGTTTCGTCATCGACGTCAGGGGGACGGACGAACTCATGGACTCCGTCGCGTACAGCGTGACCGTGGTGTGGTCACCACCGAACAGGAGCCCTATCGAAGCCGTCGAGACCTCCTGCTCCGAGCCGAGGTCGTAGACGATGCCGACACCCGGCTTGAAGGCCGGGTTCATGTCCGGGCCGTCCTTGTAGCTGGCGGTACGCCAGTACGTCGAGCTGTCGCTGTCGTACGTCTTGCCGACGTCCGCCGGGTGCTGGGCCTGGCCCTTGGCCACGTACTCCTGGGCACCCTGGATGCTGAGCGTCTTGACCGGCTTGGGGGCGGTGCTGTTCTTGTCGTCCTCGTCGGTCGTCTGCGTGTTGCCGGTGTCGTCCGCCTTGTTGCCCTGGTCCATCAGGGCGTCCGCCAGCTGCCAGCTGCCCAGCCCCAGCGCGGCGATGAGGAGGGCCGAGACCGCCCACTTCAGCGCCTTGCCGGTACGGCTCTGCAGCGGAGGCGGCGGCGTGGTCACGGGCTGCGCGGCACCCGGGTGCGCCGGCCCGCGGCCGTACGTCCCCTGCTGGTATGTCGTGCGCTGGTAGTCCGGCGGTGCGGTGAAGGACGGCTCCGGCGGGCGGATGCGGGGCATCTCGCTGATCGCCTTCACCAGTTCCTCGGGCGTGGTGCACGGGGTTTCGTGGCGGGAGGCGGTGGCGCCGTCGTTGGCGAGGGCCCGCATGGAGAGTTCGGACAGACCGCGGTGCACGCCCGCGCGCACCTGGTCGGGGGCGATGAGCCCGATGTCCTTGGGCAGCCCGGACAGGCCGTAGGCGTCGCTCTCGTACGGCCATCGCTGGGTGAGCGCCGCGTACAGCAGGGCGCCGATCGCCTCCGTGTCCGTGCGCTGCGGGGTGTCGGAGGTGACGCCGCGCAGCGCGGCGTTCACGGCGAGGCCGCGGATACGCCACTGGCCGGACGAGGTGCGCAGGACGGCGTTCGGGTTCAGGCGCAGGTGTGCCAGGCCTTCACGGTGGGCGGCGGCCATGGCCGAGGCGATCTGAGTGACCATCTGGTAGGCGTCGTGCGCCTCCAGCGGACCGGGGGCCAGCAGCGTGGTCAGTTCCGTGGCGTCCGGCAGCCACTCGTGGACGACGTAGACGAGGTCGTTCTCCTCGACGGCGTCGAGGACCTGGACGAAACGGGGGTCGCCGAGCAGCGCGGAGGAGCGTGCTGCTGCCAGCACGGAACGAGCCCGCGCGTGGTCCGCGGGCAGGAGGTGGACGCCGACGGCGCGCCGCAGTTTCTCGTCCACGGCCCGCCAACTGCTGAACCCGTCCAGGCGGGTGACGCACTCCTCGAGACGGTAGCGTCTGGCGAGCTTGTGACCGCTGTGCAGCTCCGGCGGTGAGGCCTTTCCGGGACCGTCGGTCCCGCCGCTCCCCTGTGCCTCGACGTCTTCCGTGTCCCGCTCCCGGTTCTTGGCCACCCCGTCGGCCGTGGACTGGTCCGCCTTGGCGGTCAGCGGCTCATCACCACTGTTGTCTGCCACGTCGACGGCAGCCGTGCTCCGTTCCGCCACCGTCGTTCCCTGCCTCCCCATCCATTGCGCGCCGTACGACGCCGAGACCAATTGTGCCCACAGTCCGCCGCTATGCACGACACACGGTGGCAGACGATGGTTGTGCGCTTACCCCCGCCTCAGCGCCCGAGCCGCCCCCGCACCATGCCGACCAGTGAGTTCAGCTCCTCGATGCGCATGCGGCGGGCGGCGACGAAGAAGATTCCGAGCAGTACCGCACCGCCGGCGATCAGGGCGGCGAAGGATCCGACGACGCCCTGGCCGAGCGAGTTGCCGACGCCGTAGCAGGCCGCGCCGCTGAGCAGGGCCGCCGGCACCGCGGCGATGCACAGCCTGGCATACGTCCGCAGGACGCGGTTGCCGTCCAGGTCACCGCCCAGCCGCTTGCGCAGCCGGTTCCAGGCGACACCGACACCGATCGCGTAGGCGAGGCCGTACGAGGCCGACATGCCCACCACGGCCCAGCGGGCCGGGAGGACGAAGTAGCACAGGGCCGAGGCGCTCGCGTTGACCACGGCCACGATCACCGTGTTGTAGAAGGGAGTACGGGTGTCCTCGTAGGCGTAGAAGGCGCGCAGGACGACGTACTGCACGGAGTACGGGATCAGGCCGAGGCCGAAGGCCATCAGCATGTACCCCATGTTCGTGGCCTCGCTGGTGCCCGAGGAGCCGAAGATCAGTGTGCACATCGGGATGCCGAGCGACACGAAACCGAAGGCGATGGGCACGATCGCGACGGCCGTGGTGCGCAGGCCCTGGGAGATGTCGTCGCGGACGGCACCGGAGTCACCCTCGGCCGCGGAGCGGGACAGGCGCGGCAGCAGGGCGGCCATCAGGGAGACGGTGATGATGGCCTGCGGCAGGCCCCAGATCAGCTGGGCGTTGGCGTAGGCGGCGAAGCCGGTGCCGTCGACGGGCGAGTCGGTGCCCGCGGCGGTGGACAGTTGCGAGACGACGATCGCGCCGGCCTGGTTGGCGAGGACGAACAGGACGGTCCACTTGGCGAGTGTGACGGCCTTGCCGAGGCCGTGGCCCTTCCAGTCGAAGCGCAGCCGCATCCGGAAGCCGGTCTCCCGCAGATACGGGATCATCGCCAGCGCCTGCACCACGAGACCGAGCAGGACGCCGATGCCGAGGAGCCGCTGGCCCTCCGGCGGGATGGTCGTGACCTTCATGCCCGAGTCGGCCGCGGTGCCGTACACCCACATGAACATGCCGAGCGTCACGATGATGACGATGTTGTTCAGGACCGGCGTCCACATCATCGCGCCGAACTTCCCGCGCGCGTTGAGGATCTGACCCATCACCACGTGAATGCCCATGAAGAAGATCGAGGGCAGGAAGTAGCGGACGAAGGTGATGCCGACCTCGTTGGCCGCCGGGTCGCTGGCGACCGAGTCGGACAGCAGGCGGATCAGGACCGGCGCGCCGAGGACCGCGAGTACGGTCAGCGTGCCGAGCGCCACCATCACCAGGGTCAGCAGCCGGTTGGCGTACGCCTCGCCACCGTCCTCGTCCTCCTTCATGGCGCGCACGAGCTGCGGCACGAAGACGGAGTTGAGGCCGCCGCCGACGGTCAGGATGTAGATCATCGTCGGCAGCTGGTAGGCGACCTGGAAGGTGTCGCCGAGCAGGCCGACACCGAGTGCCGAGACGATCAGCGCGGAGCGGATGAAGCCGGTGAGGCGGGAGACCATCGTGCCGGCCGCCATCACGGCGCTCGACTTCAGCAGGCCGGCGGCCCGTCCGCCCTTCTTGACGGACGGCGCCGGAGCCGCGGCGGGCGTGGCGGCGAGGTTCATGGTCTGGTCGTCCGCGGGCAGGGGAGCCGGAGCCTGGTACTGCGGCGACGGTACTCGCTCCCTCGGGGCCGCTGCCGGGCCCGGCACCGACGGCGGCTCGTACGACGGATGCCCGCTGCCCTGCTGCTGGTCCCGGAAGAGATGCGCGAACGCGTCCGGTTCGTGGCGCTCCTCGCCGGCCTGGGTCACCAGGTCGTCGACGCCCACGAACTGGGTGGTGCGAGGGTTGTCGCCGTACGGCAGGTACTGGGTCGGACCGTCCGGCTCGGGCGCCGGGGTCTGCGCCCACACGCGCGGATCGGGGGCGTACGGCGACTGGGGCGGCTGGGCGTACAGCGGCTGCTGCGGCTGGTACGTGCCCGGAGGCGGCGGGGGATGCGCGGCACGGTCGTACAGCGCCTCGGCGACCGGGTCCTGGGCGTAGAGGTCCTGTGCCCGGTAGGGGTCCTGGTCGTAGGCGTCCTGGAGGTACATGTCGGCGGGGGGCTGCGGCGGCACCTGGCCGTGCTCGGGCGGCGGGCCCTCGGGGTCGCCCGAGCCGCCCGCGGCCTGGCCGCGGTCACCGTCGTACGGCGCGTTCATGGTTACCCCACCTCATCGTCCCGGGCCCACCGGCCACGACATCCTCAACGGTCCACTCTCTCACCCGTGCCGGACGGGTCTGCGCTTTCCGCTGGGGTGTCCGGTGTCGGGTCACTCGGCTGCTCCGGGTCGCCCGCCCGGGAGCGGATGCCGGACTCCTCGTGGAGACGGTCGTCGGTGTCCTCGGAGATCCCCGAGAGATCGGCGGCTTCGCCCGTCTCGTCGGAACCGTCCTCCTCGGCCTCGCGGGCGGCCGCGCGCTTGCGCTGGGTGTACATCCGGAAGCCGGCGAGGACGAGCAGGAGGAAGCCGCCGCCGATGACCAGCATCACGGTGGCCGTGAACTCGGTGACCTTCACGTCGAAGGTGACGGGTTCGCCGTACGCCTGGCCGTCCTCCGTGTACAGCTGGGCGATCACCGTGGCCTGGCCGTTGACCTTGGCCGTCGTGGTGAACTTCACGGTCTGGCTGTGGCCGCCGGAGACCTCGACCGACTGCTCGGAGTAGGACTCGCCGCCGATCTCCAGGCGCTTCGGGCTCAGCGAGGTGAGCCGCAGCACCAGATGGTCCACGCCCTGCACCAGGTTGTTCTGCACGGTCACCGGGATCGTGGCGCTGCGCCCGGAGAGCTTGGTGTCGGACTTGTCGATCAGCTTGACCTGGTCGGCCAGTTCGTCGAGATACGCCTCCACATCTCCGCGGAAGCTGGCCGCGTCGGTGGCGCGGCCGCGCCAGGAGGCGGACATCTCGCGGTTCATGGCCCGCCCGAAGGGGGTCACCACCCGGGACGGGTCGCTGAGGATCACCTTGAAGTTGTCGAGCTTGCCCTGCGTGGCCGCGATCTCCTGGAAGGCGGTCCGCGGCAGTTCCTGCTTGCGCAGCGCGGAGGAGTACCTGGACGTCGCCGGCACCGTCGTGGTCGCCTCGGGATCCGGCTTGGCGGCGGCGGCCGCCGTGAGGTCCTGGGACTCGGACCAGTTCCCGCTCTGCAGGGCCGTCAGCGCCTCGGCCATCGCCTGGGCCTGGCGTGCCGACGGCATGCGCTGCGGGGCGACGACGATGCTGCGCTGCTGGCTCGTCTGGAGATTGAGCGCGAGGCTCTGGGCGAGGAACTGCTGTACCGCGAGCGTGGAGGCGGAAGCCCTCGTCAGATCGCCCTGGAACGCCGTCGACAGCCGGGCGTCCGCGACGATCGCCGTAGTGCCGCCGCCGATGGGGCGGGCCGCGGACGGCGTGTACGTCAGGCTGCCCGTCTCCTGCAGGCTGTCACTGCGCGCGATCAGCTTGTCGGCGCCGGCGGAGGTGGCGACCTTCACGATCGACGGGTCCACGGCGCCGTCCACCGGCCAGGCGAAGTCGGTGCTCGGCGTCACGTGCAGCACGGTCCGCACCGTGGTGGCGGCGACATCGGTGGCCTCGTCGAGGTGGCTGAGCGAGCCGGTGACGCTCGTGCCGTTGTGCGCGAGGGAGGCGAGGTCGGGATCGGCGAAGGGAAGGGCGACGACCTCCTTGTCCGCCACCGCCTCCTGCAACTCGGCGAGCCACTGCTTGGCGACCGCCTGAGGGGGGACCGTCCGCGTGGTGCTGCCCGTCCTGACGCGGTAGGTGCGTGTCATCGCGTCGACGGAGGCCAGCAGGTCCGGATCGACCACCCAGGTGACGTCGAGGTCCTTGCCCAGCGACAGCATCTGATCCAGGCGGCCGCCCGGAGAGAGCTCTTTCAGGAGACCGTCGTCGAGGAAGACCGGCGTCTGCTGCTCGTTCGATCCCGTCTCCGCCGTCAGGTGGGGGGTGGAGACGAGGGGCCACAGGTACGTCGTCCTGGTCTTCGTGTCGGCTTCACCGGACTGCCACGGCAGCAACGTGCTCCGGCTGCCGAGCACCTGCTCCCAGGGCTGAGCGGACGTCTCGCCGGAGAGGGACACGGCGAAGGGATAGACACCGCTGTCACCGAGGTCCAGTTCGTCGACCGGCACGGAGATGGAGAAGGGTTCGGCGACGCCCGGAGTGAGCTGGGAGAACTTCTCGACGTACTTGCCGCCGATCTCCGGCCCGGCGGCGCGCTGGACGTCGCCGCTGTTCCTGGCCGCGCGGTCGATGGCCGAGCGGGTGGTCAGCTCCGGCCCCACCCGCAGTCCGACGTGGGCGTCGGTGACGGCCTGCTTGCCGTTGTTGGTCACCGTGCCGGACACGGTCAGCGTGTCGCCGTCCGTGGGGGCGCTGGGGGTGAAGGTGTCGACGGCCACGGACACGGTGCCCGGGTCGGCGGCCTGGGCGGGCGTGGCGGCGGGCAGCTGGAACAGTCCGGCCAGCAGGGGCGCGCCGGCGAGCAGGGCTCCGGTGCGCCGCATCCACCGGCGGGCAGGTGAGGCACTGGTCCCCTGGAAGTCTGCCGCCTCGGCCACGCGCTCGCCCGTCCCTCGTCGTCGTCAGTGGTCGTCGGAATGTGCGTCCACGCATGGTAACGATGCGCGCTGAGGGGAAGTGCCGCGGACCGCGCCACAAGATCGGAGGACGACGGCAGGCTGTCCCGTATGTGCACGTATACAGGGGGCTGCCTCCGTACGGTCCGTCGGCAGACCGGGTGCAGAGGCGGGTGGAGGGTTTGTGCCCATTTAATGAAGGCGCTCGCGGCAGTCCGGGCCACGTACCCTTTTCTGTTGTGCCGAACGCCAACGAAGACACCTCCAGTGCCCTGAGCCGGGTGCAGCACCGCGCGGTGAGTGAACTGCTGCGGGTCGCCCCGGTCGCCGACGATCTCGCCCGCCGTTTCCAGGAGGCCGGGTTCTCGCTTGCCCTGGTCGGCGGCTCGGTCCGGGACGCGTTGCTCGGACGGCTCGGCAACGATCTGGACTTCACGACCGACGCCCGCCCCGAGGACGTGCTGAAGATCGTCCGGCCGTGGGCGGACGCCGTGTGGGAGGTCGGAATCGCCTTCGGTACGGTCGGGGCGCAGAAGGACGGCTACCAGGTCGAGGTCACCACCTACCGCTCCGAGGCCTACGACCGGACCTCGCGCAAGCCCGAGGTGTCGTACGGCGACTCTATCGAGCAGGACCTGGTCAGGCGGGACTTCACCGTGAACGCGATGGCCGTCGCGCTGCCGGAGAAGGAGTTCATCGACCCGCACGGCGGGCTCGACGACCTCGCCGCGCGCGTGCTGCGCACCCCGAGCACGCCCGAGGAGTCCTTCTCGGACGACCCGCTGCGGATGATGCGGGCGGCGCGCTTCGCGGCTCAGCTGGACTTCGAGGTCGCCCCCGAGGTCGTCACGGCCATGACGGAGATGGCCGGGCGCATCGAGATCGTCTCGGCCGAGCGGGTCCGGGACGAACTGAACAAGCTGGTTCTGTCCACGCACCCGCGCAAGGGCCTGACGCTGCTGGTGGACACCGGGCTCGCCGAGTACGTGCTGCCCGAACTCCCGGCGCTGCGTCTGGAGAGCGACGAGCACCACCGGCACAAGGACGTCTACGAGCACTCGCTGATCGTTCTGGAGCAGGCGATCGCGCTGGAGGAGAACGGGCCCGACCTCACTCTCCGCCTGGCCGCGCTGCTGCATGACATCGGCAAGCCGCGTACCCGCCGCTTCGAGCAGGACGGCAGGGTCTCGTTCCATCACCACGAAGTGGTCGGGGCGAAGATGACCAAGAAGCGCATGACCGCGCTGAAGTACTCCAACGAGCTGGTGAAGGACGTCTCGCGCCTGGTCGAACTCCACCTGCGCTTCCACGGGTACGGCACCGGGGAGTGGACCGACTCCGCGGTCCGCCGCTATGTCCGGGACGCGGGCCCTCTGCTCGACCGCCTCCACAAGTTGACCCGCTCGGACTGCACGACGCGGAACAAGCGCAAGGCGACCGCGCTCTCCCGGGCGTACGACGGCCTGGAGGACCGGATCGCCCAGCTTCAGGAGCGGGAGGAGCTGGAAGCGATCCGCCCGGACCTCGACGGCAACCAGATCATGGAGATCCTCAGCGTCGGTCCCGGTCCCGCGATCGGTCGGGCGTACAAGCACATGCTGGAGCTTCGGCTGGAGAACGGGCCGATGGAGCGCGACGAAGCGGTTGCCGCGCTCAAGCAGTGGTGGGCCGAGCAGAGCTGAGGCCGTGCAACGGGGTCATGTTTCACGTGAAACATGACCCCGGGCTTACTGCTGGGGCGGACCCGGAGGTGCTGAGGGGCGTCGTTTCACGTGAAACATCGCTCCGACCGCCCCGTAGATGACGGCGACGGTGAGCACCAGCGGTGCCGAGCGGCCGTCGGGCGGCAGCATCAGAGCGGCGACGGCGGCGGCACCGACGAAGGCGACGTTGAAGAGGACGTCGTAGACGGAGAAGATCCGGCCCCGGAAGCCGTCGTCGACCGAGGACTGCACGATCGTGTCCGTGGCGATCTTCGCGCCCTGGGTGATGAGTCCGAGCACGAACGCCGCGGCCAGCATGGGCGCGGTGGCGAAGGGCAGCCCCAGAGAGGGCTCCAGGACCGCGGCGGCGGCGGCGCACACCACGATCCAGCGCCCCGGCCCGAGCCGGCCCGCAGCCCAAGGGGTCAGGACGGCCGCCGTGAAGAAGCCGGCGCCGGAGACCCCCAACGCCAGCCCCAGCAGGGCGAGTCCGTCGTCGGGGTCCGAGGTCAGGGTGTGCCGGCAGAGCATCAGCAGCATCACGAGCAGGGCGCCGTAGCAGAACCGCATCAGCGACATCGCGCCGAGCGCCCAGGCGGCCTCCCGGCGTGAGGGGGCGGCGAGATGCCGTACGCCCGCCCGCAGATCGCGGAGGGTGCCCGTGACTGCCGTCGACAGGCGGGGCTGCACCAGCGCACGCTCGGGGCCCAGCAGTTCCGCTGCCATACGCAGCGAGGCGGCTGCCCCGCACAGGTACAGCACGGCTCCCAGCAGCACCACGGCCGCATCGGAGTCGGCGACCGCCAGCCGTACGAGGAAGGCGAGGCCACCGCCCACGGTCGCGGCGAGTGTCCCGGCGGTCGGCGAGAGGGAATTGGCGATCACCAGGCGCTCGGCGTCGACGACACGCGGCAGCGCGGCGGACAGGCCGGACAGGACGAAGCGGTTCACGGCGGTGACGCACAGCGCGGAAACGTAGAAGAGCCAGTCGGGGACGTCGCTGACCATCAGGACGGCCGTGGCCGTGGCCATCAAGGCACGGAGCAGGTTGCCGTACAGGAAGACCTGGCGGCGACGCCAGCGGTCCAGCAGGACACCGGCGAAAGGGCCCACCAAGGAGTACGGGAGCAGCAGAACCGCCATTGCGGAGGCGATCGCGGTGGCCGAGGTCTGCCTCTCCGGCGAGAAGACGACGTAGCCGGCGAGCGCGATCTGATAGACGCCGTCGGCGCCCTGGGAGAGCAGGCGTACGGCCAGCAGACGCCGGAAGTCCCGGAAGCGGAGCAGTACGCGCAGATCACGCACGACGGACATGAGGCTCAGCCTCACATACGGACAGGGTCCCCGGGCGAACCGCCCCGGGGACCCTCGACGAGCGCGTCAGGACCGGAGGCCTATCGCTCGACCTCGCCGCTGATGAACTTCTCGACGTTGTCGCGAGCCTCGTCGTCGTAGTACTGGACCGGCGGGGACTTCATGAAGTACGACGACGCCGACAGGATCGGGCCGCCGATACCGCGGTCCTTGGCGATCTTCGCGGCGCGCAGGGCGTCGATGATGACGCCGGCGGAGTTCGGGGAGTCCCAGACCTCCAGCTTGTACTCCAGGTTCAGCGGCACGTCACCGAAGGCACGGCCCTCAAGACGGACATACGCCCACTTGCGGTCGTCCAGCCAGGCGACGTAGTCGGACGGGCCGATGTGGACGTTGTCCGCGCCCATGTCGCGGTCGCGGATCTGAGAGGTGACGGCCTGCGTCTTGGAGATCTTCTTGGACTCCAGGCGCTCGCGCTCGAGCATGTTCTTGAAGTCCATGTTGCCGCCGACGTTCAGCTGCATCGTGCGGTCCAGGACGACACCGCGGTCCTCGAACAGCTTCGCCATGACGCGGTGCGTGATGGTGGCGCCGACCTGCGACTTGATGTCGTCACCGATGATCGGCACGCCGGCCTCGGTGAACTTGTCCGCCCACTCCTTGGTGCCGGCGATGAAGACCGGAAGGGCGTTGACGAAGGCGACCTTGGCGTCGATGGCGCACTGGGCGTAGAACTTCGCCGCGTCCTCGGAGCCGACCGGCAGGTAGCAGACGAGGACGTCGACCTGCTTGTCCCTGAGGACCTGGACGACGTCGACCGGGGCCTCGGCGGACTCCTCGATGGTCTCGCGGTAGTACTTGCCGAGACCGTCGAGGGTGTGGCCGCGCTGGACCGTCACGCCCGTGGACGGCACGTCGCAGATCTTGATGGTGTTGTTCTCGCTGGCGCCGATCGCGTCCGCGAGGTCGAGGCCGACCTTCTTGGCGTCCACGTCGAACGCGGCGACGAACTCGACGTCACGGACGTGGTACTCGCCGAACTGGACATGCATCAGGCCGGGCACCTTGGCCGCCGGATCGGCGTCCTTGTAGTACTCGACTCCCTGCACCAGCGACGCGGCGCAGTTGCCCACGCCGACGACGGCTACGCGAACCGAACCCATTCCGGTTGCTCCCTGTGTGTACGAGTGAGGCCCTGAATGGGCGCTCACGTGGCGGTGTCGCCGGGCGAATCCGGCCGGGAGGTGTCCCCCGGCCGGGGCAGATCGCCCGACGCTCCAGATGTGGTGTCCTGCGAAGCGGGCCCGGTGGCGGAACCCTTGCGGTCACGCCCCGCCCGCTCGCTCTCGATGAGCTCGTTCAGCCAGCGCACTTCGCGCTCCACGGACTCCATTCCGTGGCGCTGGAGCTCAAGCGTGTAGTCGTCGAGGCGCTCCCGGGTGCGCGCCAGAGAGGCACGCATCTTCTCCAGGCGCTCCTCGAGCCGGCTGCGGCGGCCCTCAAGGACGCGCATGCGCACATCGCGAGAGGTCTGCCCGAAGAAGGCGAAGCGAGCGGCGAAGTGCTCGTCCTCGTACGCGTCGGGCCCGGTCTGTGAGAGGAGCTCCTCGAAGTGCTCCTTACCTTCTGCCGTCAACCGGTAGACGATCTTGGCGCGACGCCCTGCGAGTGGTGCGGCGAGGGCGTCCTCGGGGGTGTTCCCCGGCTCCTCGATCAACCAGCCGTTGGCGACCAGCGTCTTGAGGCAGGGGTACAGGGTTCCGTAGCTGAACGCACGGAACACACCCAGCGATGTGTTGAGTCGTTTGCGCAGCTCATAGCCGTGCATCGGGGACTCCCGGAGCAGGCCGAGGACGGCGAACTCCAGGATTCCGGAACGCCGGCTCATGGTCGCCTCCTCTCTGCCGCGGACGGGCCGTGACGGTCTTTATGCCGAGCTGATGTATCGACTCGATACATCATGACGATAGAACGACCTTCCGGATGCGACAAGAGCGGGGGTGGTGAACGGGATCACATCACTGATTCATGGGAAGCAAGTTGCCTGGTTTGGGGTGAACTTCTGGGCTAGGTGGGTTTTGACGGTGCGTAGTCTGTGCGCCATGCAGACCACCGGGAACCGAGTGACGCCTGGGGGGCGTCGTCATCCTCGGTGCAGTACGGGTGAATGCGGAACCGGCCGCATCCGTACTTCGGGGGGACCGGAAACCAGCCGCCGTTTCCAGGCGCGCAAAGGTGCGCCTGCCCGAGGAGTAGTCGTTCGATGAGCGAGCACCGTCGCAAACCGCCGCAGCCGCAGGGAGGCGGACGTGCCGCGGCCCGACGCGGCCAGTCCGGCTCGTCCTCCGGCCGCCGTGCGGCACCGCGAGGCGCCACCGGGTCTCCTTCCGGCTCCTATGGGGCGAGTTCCCAGGAGTCGGATTCCTATGGTCCGGGAGGCGAGGAGCGTGCGTACACCAGCCGCGCCGAGGCCCGCCGGTCCGCACAGAGAAGCACCGGCGGCCGGCGCAGAGCGGCCGAACCCACCGGCCGCGGTCGGCGCGGGAGCCCCAGCGGCCCCGGGCGCGGCCGCGCGGCCGTACCCGGCAAGCAGCGGATCATCGACTACCCGCGCGCGGGCAAGTATGGCGTGGCGCGCTGGATGCCGTCGTGGAAGCTGGTGACCGGCCTGTTCATCGGGTTCTTCGGGAGCATGGTGGCCGTCGCGGGCATCGCGTACGCCATGGTGGACGTTCCAGACGTCGCGAAGACCGCGGAGGCCCAGAACAACGTCTTCTACTGGGCCGACGACACCGAGATGGTCTCCACGGGTGGTGAGACCAACCGGCAGATCATCAACCTTTCGCAGATCCCCAAGAACATGCAGTACGCCGTCATCTCGCAGGAGAACAAGACCTTCTACACCGACAGCGGCATCGACCCCAAGGGCATCGGCCGTGCCGTGCTCAACATGGCCCGAGGCGGGCAGACGCAGGGTGGCTCCACCATCACCCAGCAGTACGTGAAGAACGCGATGCTGAACGACCAGTCGCAGACGGTCTCCCGTAAGTTCAAGGAGATCTTCGTCTCGATCAAGGTCGGCACCACGGTCACCAAAGACGAGATCATGCAGGGCTACCTGAACTCCGCGTACTACGGTCGCGGGGCGTACGGGATCCAGGCAGCGGCACGCGCGTACTTCAACAAGGAAGCCGACGACCTGAACGCGGGCGAGTGTGCCTTCCTGGCGGCGATGCTGAAGGGCGCCACCTACTACGACCCCGCGGGCGCGACGTCCATCGACACGGCCGCGACGCCCAAGGAGAACAGCAGGCGTGCCCTCGCGCAGATGCAGGACACCCTCGACAAGATGGTCGAGTACGGGCATCTGAGCGCCACGGAGCGCGCCAAGTACACGACGCTGCCCAAGTCGCAGAACCCGCGCGCGAACAACGAGTTGAGCGGCCAGGTCGGCTATCTCGTCGACCTGGCCAAGGCGTACCTGATCAACAACACGCAGATCACCGCCGATGACCTGCAGCGCGGCGGGTACTCGATCTACACGACCTTCGAGAAGAAGAAGGTGGACGAGCTCGAGAAGGCCGTCCAGAAGGTCCAGAAGGCGAACATCAAGCCCGATGAGCGCCCGGAGACGGACAAGTACGTCCAGTTCGGCGGGGCCTCCGTGGATCCCGGAACCGGTGCCATCAAGGCCATCTACGGCGGTGAGGACGCGACCAAGCACTTCACCAACAACGCCGACGCGACAGGTGCCCAGGTCGGTTCGACCTTCAAGCCGTTCGTGCTCGCGGCGGCGATGAAGTGGGGCGTTCGGGACAAGAACCTCGAAGCGGTCCAGGCGCAGGACGAGCGCACCCAGGTCAACCCGCAGAGCCTGTACAGCGGCGAGAACAACCTCAAGATCAAGAACTACGACGGGTCGGTCTGGAAGAACGAGAAGGGCAAGGAGTGGCTCCAGGAGAACGACGGCAAGAAGTCGTACGGCTCTCCACCGGACTACAAGATCGACCTTCGTGAGGCGATGAGGGAGTCCGTGAACTCCGCCTTCGTCCAGCTCGGCATGGACGTCGGTCTGGACAAGGTGAAGGAGTCGGCCGAGGACGCGGGCATTCTCGAGGACAGCCTGACCGGTACGAGCTTCCCGTCCTTCTCCATCGGCATCTCCGACCCCAGCGCGATCCGCATGGCGGGTGCCTACGCCACCTTCGCCGCCAGCGGCAAGCAGCGTGCTCCGTTCTCCGTCGAGAAGGTCACCAGCAAGGACGGCCCGGTCTACACGCACGAGGTGCAGACCAAGCAGGCGTTCGAGGCCAAGGTCGCCGACAATGTCACGGACGTGCTCAAGACCGTGGTCGAGGACGGCACGGGTACCAACGCCCAGCTGACCGGCCGTGACGTGGCGGGCAAGACCGGTACCACCGACGGCAACAAGTCCGCCTGGTTCGTCGGTTACACCCCGCAGCTGTCCACCTCGATCAGCATGTTCCGGCTGGACGACGACGAGACCAAGAAGAACCGTGAGTTCCTGGAGATGTACGGGACGGGTGGCCAGGACAAGATCCACGGTGCGTCGTTCCCGGCCGAGATCTGGCACGACTACATGGAGCAGGCGCTGAAGGGCACGCCGGCCAAGGACTTCCCGGAGCCGGAGCCCATCGGCAAGGTCATCAACGACTTCCCGACCCCGACGCCCACCCCCACGTTCAGCGAGACCGAGGAGGCCAGCCCGACTCCGAGTCCGACGCCCAGCGAGTCGGTGACCACCTCCCCGTCTCCGTCGCCGTCCGAGTCCTGCCAGTTCGAGTTCCAGTGCCCCGGCGATGACACCGGCGGAACGGAGACCGGCGGCACCGACGGGGGCGGTGGTGTGTCACCCACGCCCACGATCTCCGAGTCGGGTGAGAGCGGGAACACCAGAGGAAACGGCAACGGGGGCATCTTCGGAGGTCCAGCAGGTTAGCCGTCATATCGCCCGTCGAGGGTGTTTCACGTGAAACATGGGCCGTCGCACCACCAGGTGCGACGGCCCTCGGCGTATCCCCAGGCTCGTACGGCAGGATGTCCCCCATGCCCAGCGCAGAATCGACGCAAGCGAGCGTGCACGAGCCGGAGCCGGTACGGCCGACGAAGGACGACGCGATCGCCGCGGCCGGCAGCGAACTGATCGGTGGTCCCCTGGGGCGGCGCGCCCTGCTCGGGACGTCCTGGTGGACTCCCGTCCGGGTGATCGCCCTGGTGGCGATCGGCATGTTCGCCCTCGGCCTGGTCCAGAAGGCGCCCTGCTACAACGGCGCCTGGTTCTTCGGCGCCAGTTCGCAGTACACGCACGCGTGCTACTCGGACATCCCGCACCTCTACCAGGGGCGTGGCTTCGCCGATGGGCTCGTCCCGTACTTCGACAAGCTGCCCGGCGACATGCAGTACCTCGAATACCCGGTGCTCACCGGTGTGTTCATGGAGGTCGCCTCGTGGCTGACACCCGGCAGCGGCAGCATCCAGGACCAGGAACAGTGGTACTGGATGGTCAACGCGGGGATGCTGATGGTGTGCGTCGCCGTCATCGCCGTCTGTGTGACCCGTACGCACGCCAGGCGCCCCTGGGACGGCCTGCTGGTCGCCCTGGCGCCCGCCGCCGCGCTGACCGCCACCATCAACTGGGACCTGCTGGCGGTCGCTCTGACGGCCGCCGCGATGCTGATGTGGTCACGGGGCCGTTCCCTCGCCTTCGGCGTCCTGCTGGGGCTTGCCACGGCCGCCAAGCTGTATCCGTTCCTGCTGCTCGGACCGCTGCTCGTGCTGTGCTGGCGGGCGGGCAAGTGGCGGGAGTTCGGCACGGCCCTGGCGGGCGCGGTCGTCGCCTGGCTGGTGGTGAACCTGCCGGTGATGCTCTTCGCCTTCGACGGCTGGTCGAAGTTCTACACGTTCAGCCAGGAGCGGGGCGTCGACTTCGGTTCCTTCTGGCTGATCTGGTCCCAGAACTCGAGCGACCCGCCCAGCACCGACTCCGTCAACACCATGGCGACACTGCTGGTGCTGCTGTGCTGCGCCGGTACCGCGGCCCTGGCGCTGACCGCTCCCCGCCGTCCGCGCTTCGCCCAGCTGGCCTTCCTGATCGTCGCCGCGTTCATCCTGACCAACAAGGTCTACTCGCCGCAGTACGTCCTGTGGCTGGTGCCGCTGGCCGCGCTGGCCCGGCCGAAGTGGCGGGACTTCCTGATCTGGCAGGCGTGCGAGGTGGCGTACTTCCTGGGGATCTGGATGTACCTCGCCTACACCACCAGCGGAGACGCCCACAAGGGACTGCCCACCGACGGTTACCACTGGGCGATCGCCCTGCACCTGCTGGGCACGCTGTACCTGTGCGCGGTGGTCGTGCGCGACATCCTCGTACCGGAACGGGACGTGGTGCGCCAGGCCGGTGATGACGACCCCTCGGGGGGCGTGCTCGACGGCGCGCCGGACGTCTTCGTGTTCGGTCCTGCCGCACGGCCGGCACGGCACGCGGCCCCCATCGGAGGTCCTCAGGTGGAGTGGGGCAGCCGGGGGGATGATCACTCCACGGATCCCTCCGAAGGCCGTTCGCTCTGAGCGAACGGCGCGTAGGGCGCTACAGGTGACACGCGCAAAAGGCCGTACACGGGTTCCGTGTACGGCCTTTCCGTGGTTCAGGGTGCTCTCAGCGGTCGACGATCCGGTCGAACTGGGTCGTGGTGTGCCGCAGATGGGCCACCAGCTCCTCGCCGACCTTCGGCTCCGGGGCGTCGGTCGGCACGAACAGGATCGAGACCTGCATGTGCGGCGGCTCCGCGAACCAGCGCTGCTTGCCGCCCCAGACGAACGGAGAAAGGTTCCGGTTGACCGTGGCGAGGCCGGCGCGGGCGACCCCCTTGGCGCGCGGCATGACGCCGTGCAGCGCCTTGGGGGCCTCCAGGCCCACCCCGTGGGACGTACCGCCCGCCACGACCACCAGGTAGCCGTCGGAGGCCGCCTTCTGCTGCCGGTAGCCGAAGCGGTCGCCCTTGGCCACGCGCGTGACGTCCAGGACGGCACCGCGGTACTCGGTGGCCTCGTGGTCGCCGAGCCACAGACGCGTGCCGATGCGGGCGCGGAAGCGCGTCTGCGGGAACTGCTGCTGGAGCCGGGCGAGGTCCTCGGCCTTGAGGTGGCTGACGAACATCGTGTGCAGCGGCAGCCGGGCCGCGCGCAGCCGGTCCATCCAGCCGATGACCTCCTCGACGGCGTCCGAGCCGTCGGTGCGGTCCAGCGGCAGGTGGATGGCGAAGCCCTCCAGGCGGACGTTCTCTATGGCGGCGTGCAGCTGGGGCAGGTCCTGCTCGCTGATGCCGTGGCGCTTCATCGAGGACATCACCTCGATCACCACGCGGGCACCCACCAGGCCGTAGACACCGTCGATCGACGACACCGAGCGGACGACCCGGTCGGGCAGCGGGACGGGCTCCTCGCCGCGCCGGTACGGCGTCAGCACCAGCAGGTCACCACCGAACCAGTCCTTGATCCGCGCGGCCTCGTACGTCGTGCCGACGGCGAGGACGTCCGAGCCCAGCCGCGTGGCCTCCTCCGCCAGCCGCTCGTGTCCGAAGCCGTAGCCGTTGCCCTTGCAGACCGGGACGAGCCCCGGGAACTGCTCCTGCACGTGCTTGTGATGCGCCCGCCAGCGCGCGGTGTCGACGTAGAGCGTGAGCGCCATGGCCGGACCTGGAACCTTTCTGGTGGCTGCGGTGTATCAGAGGTATGGGAGTCATTGAGGCGAAGAACGCGACGTCACCGGCGCGACATGTAGATGTCGAGCGCCTTGTGGAGCAGCTTGTTCAACGGGAAGTCCCACTCGCCGAGGTACTCGGCGGCCTGGCCACCCGTGCCCACCTTGAACTGGATCAGGCCGAAGAGGTGGTCGGTCTCGTCCAGCGAGTCCGAGATGCCGCGCAGGTCGTAGACGGTCGCGCCGAGCGCGTAGGCGTCCCGCAGCATCCGCCACTGCATCGCGTTCGAGGGCCGGACCTCACGGCCGATGTTGTCGGAGGCGCCGTAGGAGTACCAGACGTGCCCGCCGACGATCAGCATCGTCGCCGCCGACAGATTCACGCCGTTGTGCCGGGCGAAGTAGAGCCGCATGCGGTTGGGGTCCTCGGAGTTGAGGGCCGTCCACATGCGCTGGAAGTACGACAGCGGGCGGGGCCGGAAGTGATCACGCACAGCCGTGATCTCGTACAGGCGCTGCCACTCCTCCAGGTCGTGGTAGCCGCCCTGGACGACCTCGACGCCCGCCTTCTCGGCCTTCTTGATGTTGCGGCGCCACAGCTGGTTGAAGTTCTTGTGGACCTCTTCCAGGGAGCGGTTCGCCAGCGGCACCTGGTAGACGTAGCGGGGCTGTACGTCGCCGAAGCCGGCGCCGCCGTCCTCGCCCTGCTGCCAGCCCATGCGGCGCAGCTTGTCGGCGACCTCGAAGGCGCGCGGTTCGATGAAGTCCGCCTCGATGTCCCGCAGACGCTTGACGTCCGGGTTCTGGATGCCCGCCTTGATGGAGGTGGCCTCCCAGCGCCGGATGATCACGGGCGGGCCCATCTTCACGGAGAAGGCGCCCTGGTTCTTGAGGTGCGCGAGCATCGGCTCCAGCCAGTCGGCCAGGTTCGGCGCGAACCAGTTGATGACCGGGCCCTCGGGCAGATAGGCCAAGTAGCGCTTGATCTTGGGAAGTTGGCGGTAGAGGACGAGGCCGGCACCGACCATGTCGCCGGTGCGGTCGTCGAACCAGCCCAGGCTCTCGGAGCGCCACTCCGCCTTGACGTCTGCCCAGGCCGGAACCTGCATGTGGCTCGCCGACGGCAGGCTCTGGATGTACGCCAGATGCTGCTCGCGGCTGATCGTCCTCAGGGTCAGGCTCATTCGGGGCGCTCCTCGGGCTGGTGTGGCCCCATGGGTACGGGGGCTCCGGCTCTCGCGCCGAAGCCTACTGCGCCTGGCGAGCGCCCCGACTGGGCATACGGAACCTTCGCCGTGGCCCGTGGGCCACCCAGGCGTTCCGCAGCACTTTATGAGGTGGTGGGTGAACAGTGTCCCTGGCGTCAGCCGAAGAGACCGCCGTGGGCCATGCCGAGGAAGAACCCGACCCCCGCGGCGCCCAGACCGAGGATCAGCCCGAAGCGCTCACGTGTCGTCTCCGAGACCCACTGTCCGTACGCGCCGGTGAGGATGCCCGCGAGGCCGGCCCAGGAGCTGAGCAGGTGCAGACTGTGGAACATCGCCGTGACGAACGCGGTGAGGCCCAGCACCAGGGTGACCGCGAGCAGCGTGTCCTGGAGAGGGTGGGGCTTGCCGTCCGTGGCGAACAGGCCTCCGACGGTATTGGGTCGCAACGCTTGTGCCATAGGGCACCTCCTGCGGAAGACGGCGCATCGTAGCGCCATACACACCCGATGTGTACAGATTGACGGTCCCCGCGGCCGGATTTCAACCGGAAGCCGGTGTGCGGGTAGTCTGTACCCTCTGCACTGGTGTCTGCCCATGCCACGACCTGGGACTCCCCTCAAGGAACCCCGATTGTCAGTGGCGGCCGATACCGTTGCGTACGCATCACAACCCTCCTGCCACGGAACCGCCGTGGCCGTTGAGTCCAAAGGAGGTGGGTTCCACATGCGTCACTACGAGGTGATGGTCATCCTCGACCCCGATCTGGAGGAGCGCGCCGTCGCCCCCCTGATCGAGAACTTCCTCTCCGTCGTCCGCGAGGGCAACGGAAAGGTCGAGAAGGTCGACACCTGGGGCCGTCGTCGTCTCTCGTACGAGATCAAGAAGAAGCCTGAGGGCATCTACTCGGTCATCGATCTGCAGGCCGAGCCTGCGATCGTCAAGGAGCTCGACCGCCAGATGAACCTGAACGAGTCGGTCCTCCGGACCAAGGTCCTCCGCCCCGAGACCCACTGAGCTCTCCCGCTCAGCTGAACTCGGGATTCGAGTAGCAGCACAAGCAGCCAGCAGCAAACCCGCCGAGAGGTTCCCCCAATGGCAGGCGAGACCGTCATCACGGTCGTCGGCAATCTTGTCGACGACCCCGAGCTGCGCTTCACCCCTTCCGGTGCGGCGGTCGCGAAGTTCCGTGTCGCGTCCACTCCCCGCACCTTCGACCGTCAGACGAACGAGTGGAAGGACGGCGAGAGCCTGTTCCTGACCTGCTCGGTCTGGCGTCAGGCGGCGGAGAACGTCGCCGAGTCGCTCCAGCGAGGCATGCGCGTCATCGTGCAGGGCCGGCTGAAGCAGCGGTCCTACGAGGACCGTGAGGGCGTCAAGCGCACGGTCTACGAGCTGGACGTCGAGGAAGTCGGCGCCAGCCTGCGCAGTGCCACAGCCAAGATCACCAAGACCGCTGGCCGCGGTGGCCAGGGTGGTTTCGGCGGTGGCGGCGGTGGTGGCGGCGGCGCCCAGGGTGGCAGCGGCTGGGGCGGTGGCCCCGGCGGCGCCCCGCAGGGCGGCGGCGGTGCTCCCGCCGACGACCCGTGGGCGACCGGCACTCCCGCTGGTGGCAACCAGGCCGGCGGTGCCGGTGGTGGCGGCTGGGGTGGAAACTCCGGCGGCGGCCAGCAGGGCGGCGGCTACTCGGACGAGCCCCCCTTCTAGGCCTTCGGGCCGAGGGTGGGCCGTACCCCCACTTCTTGATCACACAGGAGATACATCATGGCGAAGCCGCCTGTGCGCAAGCCGAAGAAGAAGGTCTGCGCATTCTGCAAGGACAAGGTCACGTACGTGGACTACAAGGACACGAACATGCTGCGGAAGTTCATTTCCGACCGCGGCAAGATCCGTGCCCGCCGCGTGACCGGCAACTGCACGCAGCACCAGCGTGACGTCGCCACGGCTGTGAAGAACAGCCGTGAGATGGCGCTGCTGCCCTACACCTCCACCGCGCGATAAGGGAAGGGTGACCGACAGATGAAGATCATCCTCACCCACGAGGTCTCCGGCCTCGGTGCCGCGGGCGACGTCGTCGACGTCAAGGACGGTTACGCTCGCAACTACCTGATCCCGCGGAAGTTCGCTATCCGCTGGACCAAGGGTGGCGAGAAGGACGTCGAGCAGATCCGTCGTGCTCGCAAGATCCACGAGATCCAGACCATCGAGCAGGCCAACTCTGTGAAGGCCCAGCTCGAAGGTGTCAAGGTTCGTCTGGCCGTCCGCTCCGGCGACGCCGGTCGTCTCTTCGGTTCCGTCACCCCGGCCGACATCGCTTCCGCGATCAAGGCTTCCGGTGGCCCCGAGGTCGACAAGCGCCGCATCGAGCTGGGCGCGCCGATCAAGACTCTGGGCGCTCACGAGACGTCCGTGCGTCTGCACCCCGAGGTTGCCGCCAAGGTCAACATCGAGGTCGTCGCGGCCTGATCGCCGTACTCGGCTGAACAGCTGAGAAGGGGTCGCACCCAGCCGGGTGCGACCCCTTCTGCGTGCTCGGAGACAGGGGCAGGGCGTAGGCATGTTTCACGTGAAACGAGCGTTTCACGTGAAACACGTCAGCGCGTCGCACCCGTCACCAGCCAGCGACCGGAGCGGGCTCGCAGCCAGAGGGTCAGCATGCGGACCGTCATCATCAGCGTCATCGCTCCCCAGAGCGCGGTGAGACCTCCGCCGAGGGCGGGGACGAGCAGAGCCACGGGGATGAAGACCGCCAGGGTGAGCACCATCGCCCCGGCGAGATAGGGCCCGTCGCCCGCTCCCATCAGAACGCCGTCCAGCACGAAGACGATCCCGCAGATCGGCTGGGAGAGCGCCACCACGAGAAGGGCCGGCAGCGCGGTGTCCTTGACGGCGGTGTCACCGGTGAACAGGGGCAGGAAGAGGGGCCGGCCGATGACCACGAGCAGCCCGAGGACGACGCCGGCCGCGATGCCCCACTGCACCATGCGGCGGCAGACGGTGCGGGCACCGTCGGGGTCGCCGGCGCCCAGGTAGCGCCCGATGATGGCTTGCCCGGCGATGGCGATGGCGTCGAGGGCGAAGGCCAGCAGACTCCACAGGGACAGGATGATCTGGTGCGCCGCGATGTCGGCGTCGCCCAGACGGGCCGCCACGGCAGTGGTGATCATCAGGATCATCCGCAGGGAGAGCGTACGGACCAGCAGAGGGACACCGGCTTGCGCGGAGGCGCGGATCCCGGCGGTGTCGGGACGCAGCGAAGCTCCATGCAGACGGGCGCCGCGGACGACCACCACCAGATAGGCGACGGCCATGCCGCACTGGGCGAGGACGGTGCCCCAGGCGGAGCCCGCGATGCCGAGGCCGGCGCCATAGACGAGGCCCACGTTCAGGGCGGCGTTGGCGATGAAGCCCGCGACGGCGACGTACAGAGGTGTCCGCGTGTCCTGCAGTCCACGCAGGACACCGGTCGCCGCGAGGACGACCAGCATGGCCGGGATGCCGAGAGAGGAGATCCGCAGATAGGTGGTCGCGTACGGGGCCGCGGTGTCGGAGGCGCCGAAGAGTTCCACGATGGCCGGTGCCGTGGGCAGGACGACCGCGATGACGGCGGCACCGAGCAGCAGTGCCAGCCAGATGCCGTCCATGCCCTGGCGGATGGCGGCCGGGAGATCGCCCGCTCCGACACGTCGGGCGACGGCAGCCGTGGTGGCGTAGGCGAGGAAGACGAAAACGCTGACGGCTGTCATGAGAAGGGCGGAGGCGACGCCGAGTCCAGCGAGCTGGGCCGTACCGAGATGGCCGATGATCGCGCTGTCGGCCATGACGAAGAGGGGCTCGGCGACGAGTGCGCCGAAGGCCGGAACGGCCAGCGCGACGATCTCTCGGTCATGCTGTCGCCGGACGGCCTTGGAGGTCGCGGGAGCCTGTGTCATGAGCACTAATCTAATCGTCCACAGGTAAGAGATGCAATGCGGCAATGACCCTTACTTCTCTTCTGGTGACGCCTGTTGTCGCGCCCACTTCGAAGTGATCTTGGTCCTAGTCGAGAAGTTTTTCTTCTGCACAGCCGGTGGACGGGAAAGTTGCAGGTCAAGACGGCTGTCCGGAGATGAGCCGGGGCTTGTTCACAGGCCTGTCCACCGGGTCGTGCACAGGTTTTGCCGAGTTCTCCACAGCATCTGGGCCGTCGTCCACATGGCCTGTGGATAACCAGATTGGCTGACGGTGCCCGCGGGCCTACGGTGGTCCGGCGCCCGCCTCCGTCCGTCGGCCTGTGAATCGTCACAAACCCGACGCGCCAGAACCGGAGTTGGGCGTCTTATTTGTCAGTGGCGTGCCGTAGAAATGAGGGGCACGCCGAGGTCCGCTCCGCGGACGGGAGGAGGTGGCTCGGTGAGTATTTCCGAGCCCTTGGACGATCCTTGGGCCGACAGCGGTCCCAGTGATCGTCTGCCTTCTTCCCGCCGGCGCGGCGACGGAGGCCGGGCCCGCGAGGAGCAGCACGAGCGCGGCAGGGAGAGCGGCGACTGGGACGGCGGCGGCTCCGCCTTCGAACGCGTACCGCCGCAGGACCTCGATGCCGAACAGTCCGTCCTCGGCGGCATGCTCCTGTCCAAGGACGCCATCGCCGACGTCGTCGAGGTCCTCAAGGGCCACGATTTCTACAAGCCCGCGCACGAGACGATCTACCAGGCGATCCTCGACATCTATGCCAAGGGCGAGCCGGCCGACCCCATCACGATCGCCGCCGAGCTCACCAAGCGCGGTGAGATCAACAAGGTCGGCGGCGCATCGTATCTGCACACCCTCGTGCAGACCGTGCCGACGGCGGCCAACGCCGAGTACTACGCGGAGATCGTCCATGAGCGGGCGGTCCTGCGCCGCCTGGTCGAGGCCGGCACCCGCATCACACAGATGGGTTACGCGGCCGACGACGACGTCGACGAGATCGTCAACCGCGCCCAGGCGGAGATCTACGCGGTCACCGAGCAGCGCACCAGCGAGGACTATCTGCCGCTCGGCGACATCATGGAGGGCGCGCTCGACGAGATCGAGGCGATCGGCTCACGCAGCGGGGAGATGACCGGTGTGCCCACCGGCTTCACGGACCTCGACTCGCTCACCAACGGCCTGCACCCGGGTCAGATGATCGTCATCGCGGCCCGTCCCGCCATGGGCAAGTCCACGCTCGCGCTGGACTTCGCACGTGCGGCGTCGATCAAGCACAACCTGGCCAGCGTCATCTTCTCCCTCGAAATGGGACGCAACGAGATCGCCATGCGTCTGCTGTCGGCGGAGGCGCGCGTGGCCCTGCACCACATGCGTTCCGGCACCATGACGGACGAGGACTGGACCCGCCTGGCGCGACGGATGCCCGAGGTCTCGTCCGCGCCGCTCTACATCGACGATTCCCCCAACCTGTCGATGATGGAGATCCGCGCGAAGTGCCGTCGGCTGAAGCAGCGCAACGACATCAAGCTAGTGATCATCGACTATCTGCAGCTGATGCAGTCCGGTGGTTCGAAGCGTTCCGAGAGCCGTCAGCAGGAGGTGTCGGACATGTCGCGAAACCTCAAGCTCCTGGCCAAGGAGCTGGAGGTCCCGGTGATCGCGCTCTCCCAGCTCAACCGTGGTCCCGAGCAGCGCACGGACAAGAAGCCGATGGTGTCCGACCTGCGAGAGTCCGGTTCCATCGAGCAGGACGCCGACATGGTGATCCTGCTGCACCGGGAAGACGCCTACGAGAAGGAGTCGCCGCGGGCGGGCGAGGCGGACATCATCGTGGGCAAGCACCGTAACGGCCCGACGGCGACGATCACGGTCGCCTTCCAGGGTCACTACTCGCGATTCGTGGACATGGCGCAGACCTGATCCACCGCCGAAGCCGCTGCACCGGTTGTCCAAACCCGAGGTGGCCTTCAAGTGGGGAGCGAGCCGCAGGACAACCTCGGTTCTGGCGTTCGCCCGCGACTTCCACCAGCGGGAGATCGAGGAGCCGGGTCCGTTCACGAGCCAGGGACACGAGCGGATCCCTGTCTGCCGGGTCGGACCGGGTCGGGCTGACCGGGAACTGCGGAGCGGGCGCTGAACGAGCCGAGCGAGGTGCCGCCGACCTCCGTGCACGCCTCGGTGACGGCCCGGTCGCTGCACCTCAGCAACGCCTTCGCCCGCTCGATGTGGCGGTCATGAGGTAGCTGGAGGGCGTCTCGCCGTACACGGCGGGGAACTGGCGGGCGAAGTGCGAGGGCGACATCAGGGCGGCCCGCACCGTCGCCCGTGACTCCCGGACGGGCGCTCAGCGCCTCGTCTCGTACCTGGACAGGATCACGCCGCAGGGAAGCGTCCGCGTCTCCACCAGGTTCAGGTTCACCCAGCTGTCCAGCGCGGTGAAGAACGGCGTGCCGCCGCCCGCCAGGACCGGTGCGGTGGCCAGCACGTACTCGTCAATCAGCCCGGCCCGCATGGCCGCCCCGGCGAGCGTCGCGCCGCCGATGTCCATCGGGCCGCCGTCCTCGGCCTTGAGGCGGGTGATCTCGGCGACCGCGTCGCCGGTGACCAGGCGGGTGTTCCAGTCGACCTTGTCGATCGTCGAGGAGAACACCACCTTCGACATGTCCCGCCAGCGGCGCGCGAACTCGATCTCGGCCGGTGTGGCGTTGGGCTGCTGGTCGCCGGTCGGCCAGTAGGAGCTCATCGTCTGCCACAGCTTGCGCCCGTACAGCGACAGGTCGGTCGCCTGCAGCTGGTCGGACCAGAACTGGAACAGCTCGTCGCTCGGCACACTCCAGCCGATGTCGTCGCCGGGCGCGGCGATGTAGCCGTCCAGGGTCAGGTTCATGCCGTAGATCAGTTTCCGCATGGCGCCAGCCTTTCGTGAGTCGGTCTCACGCGTACAGACCGGCGCGGCGCGGGAAACTCATCGGTGCGCGATCTGAGCTCGCATGTAGTCCTCACAGAGGATCGACATGTCATCGGCGGCGAGACCCTGCACCGCCGGCCGGCGAATTCCGTTCGACGTACGCCTGCCGGCCGGGATGGACTGGGAGCATGACGACACCTCAGGAAGAGCTGCTGCCCGCCACGCGCCGGGCGTTGCTGCACCGGATCGCCGTGGCCCAGGCCGACGGGCGTGCCCCCTCGCTGGTCGCGGCGGTGGTACGGGACGGGCGGGCCGTGTGGCACGGCTCGCGGACATCGGTGGACGGGCACGGGCCGGACGAGAACGTGCAGTACCGGATCGGGTCGATCACCAAGACCTTCACCGCCGTTCTCGTCCTGCGGTTGCGTGACGAGGGGATGCTCGACCTCGGGGATCCGCTGGAGAAGCATCTGCCGGGTACGGGCGCGGGGGAGGCGACCGTCGCGGAGCTGCTCGCCCACACGAGCGGGCTGGCGGCCGAGTCGCCCGCGCCGTGGTGGGAGCGCACCCCGGGGTCCCTGCGCCCCGAGCTCGCCGACGTACTGGGCGGGCAGCCCTTCCGGCATCCGGTCGGCCGCCGCTTCCACTACTCCAACCCGGGCTACACGCTGCTGGGCGCGCTCGTGGAGAGGCTGCGTGGGGCTCCCTGGGAGGAGGTACTGCGGCGAGAGGTGCTCGTACCTCTGGGGCTCGACCGCACCAGTGGACAGCCGCAGGTGCCCCATGCGGGCGGCTGGGCCGTGCATCCCTGGGCGGATGCGATGCTGCCCGAGCCGGTCGAGGACCTCGGACGGATGGCTCCGGCCGGGCAACTCTGGTCCACCACCGGGGATCTGGCGCGGTTCGCCGTCTTCCTGGCGCACGGGGACGACCGCGTGCTCAGCGCGCAGACGGTCCGGGAGATGCGGACACCCGCGGCGCCGGCGGAGGCCTCGGATGTGGTGGACGGCGTCGCCTACGGTCTTGGCCTGCAGATTCAGCACCGGGACGGCCGACTGCTCGTGGGGCACTCGGGTTCGTTGCCGGGATTCCTGGCCAACCTCACCCTCAGCGTGGCGGACGACGTCGCGGCGGTCGTTCTGGCCAACTGCACCTCCGGCCCGTTGGTGGCGGCGGTGGGCGCCGATCTCGTACGGATCGTCGCGGAGGCCGAGCCGCGGATTCCCGCTCCCTGGCGGCCCGTGCGCGAGGTCGATGCGTCTGTGCTGGAGTTGGCGGGCCAGTGGTACTGGGGGACCCATGCCGTCGGCCTGCGGCTGACGGCCGACGGACTGGTCTCGCTGGAGCCGCTGTCCGGAAACGGCCGCCGCTCGCGGTTCCGGGCCAACGGCGACGGTACGTGGACGGGGCTGGAGGGCTACTACGCCGGAGAGCTCCTGAAGGCCGTACGACGGCCGGACGGGTCCGTGAGCCATCTGGACCTTGGATCGTTCGTGTTCACGCGTCAGCCGTACGACGAGGGGGCGGAGGTGCCCGGTGGGGTGGACCCCGAGGGGTGGCGGGGCGTCGGCTAGGCGTCCTCGCGTGGTGGCGGCCTGTTTCACGTGAAACAGGCCGCGGCGTCCATGCCGGGGCATCGCGTCACAGGTGGAGCTTGAAACCCACGTGGGAGGCCGTGAAGCCGAGCCGCTCATAGAAGCGGTGGGCGTCCGTGCGGGTGCTGTCCGAGGTCAGCTGGACCAGTTGGCAGTTCTGGCGGCGGGACGCGTCGATCGCCCACTCGATGAGCTGCGTGCCCAGCCCGCTGCCGCGTTCGTCGGCGTGCACGCGGACGCCTTCGACGAGGGACCTGGTGGAGCCGCGCCGGGACAAGCCGGGGATGACCGTCAGCTGGAGCGTGCCGACGACCCGGTCGGCGCGTGCGGCTACGACCAGATGCTGGTGGGGGTCGGACACGATGCGGTCCAGCGCGGCCAGGTAGGGGGTCAGGTCGTCCGGTGACTCCCGCTGGGCGCCCAGCGGGTCGTCGGCGAGCATCGCGACGATCGCTGGGATGTCGTCCGTGGTGGCGGGCCGTATCTCAAGATCTCCCATGGCCGCACTCTATGTGAGCCGTTCGCTACACGGACGAAAATACCAGCGTTTGCATTTATAGCGCCTACGCAACTATTGTGTGGTTGCGCAATGCGCTCCTGCAATCGTCTGGGAAGGTACTACCCCCATGCCGCTCGCGCTTCTGGCCCTCGCGATCGGGGCCTTCGGAATCGGAACGACCGAGTTCGTGATCATGGGCCTGCTGCCCGAGGTCGCGGGTGACTTCAGGGTCTCCATCCCCACCGCCGGCTTCCTGGTGACCGGCTACGCCCTCGGTGTCGTGTTCGGCGCCCCTGTGATGACCGTGCTCGGCACGAAGGTCTCCCGCAAGCGGATGCTGATGCTGCTGATGGGGCTGTTCATCATCGGCAATGTGCTGTCCGCCCTCGCCCCGGCCTTCTCCGTCATGCTCATCGGCCGGGTGATCGCCTCACTCGCCCACGGGGCCTTCTTCGGCATCGGCTCGGTCGTCGCGGCCGACCTCGTCGCACCCGAGAAGAAGGCCGGGGCCATCGCGATGATGTTCACCGGTCTGACCGTCGCCAACGTGGTCGGGGTCCCGCTCGGCACTCTCGTCGGGCAGTCCGTCGGCTGGCGCGTCACCTTCGGGATCGTCGCTCTCCTGGGCGTCGTCGGCCTGCTCGGTGTCGCCAAGCTCGTTCCCGACATGCCCAGGGCGGAAGGCGTCCGCCTGCGCCACGAACTGGCCGCCTTCAAGAACGTGCAGGTACTGCTCGCGATGGCGATGACCGTCCTCGGTTTCGGAGGCGTCTTCGCGGCCATCACCTACATCGCGCCGATGATGACCCACGTCGCCGGCTTCGCCGACGGCTCGGTCACCTGGCTGCTGGTCCTCTTCGGCCTCGGCATGGTCGGCGGCAACCTCATCGGCGGCAGGTACGCCGACCGCGCCCTGATGCCCATGCTCTACGTCTCCCTGGGCGCCCTCGCCGTCGTGCTGGCGCTCTTCACGCTCACCGCCCACCACAAGGCCCTGGCGGCTGTCACGATCGCGCTGATCGGCGCCCTGGGCTTCGCCACCGTCCCGCCTCTGCAGAAGCGGGTCCTCGACCAGGCGCACGGCGCCCCGACCCTGGCCTCGGCCGTGAACATCGGTGCCTTCAACCTCGGCAACGCGCTGTCCGCCTGGCTCGGCGGTCTCGTGATCTCGGCCGGCTTCGGCTACACCGCCCCCAACTGGGTCGGTGCCGCCCTCGCAGCGGCCGCCCTGCTCCTCGCCTTCCTCTCGGCCGCCCTGGAGCGCCGTGACAGCAAGCCCAGCATGGTGGTCGCGGAGGCCGTGCCGACCGACCAGCCGGCTGCCGTCCACCGCTGAGTCACCACGGCGCCGTACCGGCCCCAGGGCTTGAGCTGTACGGAACCGGAATGCGTCGGCCCTCGGAGACTCCGAGGGCCGACGTCGTCGGGTTACAACGCCGGGTTACAACGCCTCAGCCCGCCGCCACCGTCAGCGGGGCGAACCGTCGGCTCCAGTCGCCGGGCGGCTCCGCGATGCCGTACGTCAGGACGGCGTTGAAGGCCACGGATGTCAGACCCCGCTCCTTCGCCCACGCCAGCAACTCCTCGTGCCGTACGTCGATGTCGGTGCGCAGGGGACGGTCGGTGTGGGCGGCGAGGGAGGTGAGCAGGGCCTTCGCGGTCCGGGTGTCGCGGGCGATCAGAGGGCCCACGACGTGAGTCTCCATGTTGGGCCACGCGGCCGCGTACCCGATGATCCGGCCCTTCTCCTCGGCGACGCGCAACTGGTCCGCGAAGGCGGGCAGCCGGGTGATGATGTGCGTGCGATCGGCGCCGAACACCTCCTCGTCGAGCCGCAGGAGGGCGGTGAGGTCCTCGGCGGTGGCCGGACGTGTGGCGATCCCGGACGTCGTTCCCTCCGGTGTGAAGTGTCCGCACAGCATTTCGGCCCGGCCGGTCACCTTGAAGCCGAGTTCCTCGTAGAGCGGGCGGCCGTTCGGCGTGGCGTGCAGTGTCAGTGGTGTGGTGCCCATGGACGAGACGACGTGACGCATGAACCGGCGCCCCACGCCTTGGCGGGCATGCCGTTCGGCGACCAGGACCATGCCGATGGCCCCGAGGTCGGGTCGGTGCGGCGGTCCGTACTCGGTGACCACACAGGCGGCGACGAGTCCGCCGTCGGGATCGTCGATGCCGTAACCCTTCCCGGCGGTGAGGAGGAAGCCCCACTTGTGCTCCTCGCGTGGCCACCCCCGGTCCTCGGACAAGTCGGAGCAGGCGGCGTGATCGCGCAGCGTCAGACGGCGGATGGGCAGAGCGATGGGGGAAGGAGTGGGCACGCAGGTCAGGCTGTCCGACAGAGTGCCTCGCCGTCCACCTCTTTCCGCGGGCTCGTACGGGCTTTTGGTCATGCCATGGGCAACCCCGCAGTGCGGGAAGAGAAGCTGGGTGTTTCACGTGAAACATCGGCGAACGGAGCCTGTCCGGCGGTGGTCGGTCAAGGAGCGGATCGGCGCGCCCGCTGGAAATCCCCGGCAACTCGGCCCGCGAGCGGACCGCGGTCTGTCCAGGCTGCCGACCCGCTCCTCCAGGGAGGATCTGTGGGAAGTCTATGAATTGGTGTGGCACGCCCGGTAATTGAGGGAATTCACGGTTCGCCCCCTGTCTCATTCATGGAGGAGGAGGGGGGAGTTGTGTGCGGACCGGCGGCCGGTATGGTCGACTCCGGTTCGCGTCGGGGCGAGGTGCACATCCTGTGCACCCTGTGCGAACCCAGAGCAAGGCAGTGCAGCCTAACGGGACGGAGAGATCGAAGACCCGCATTTCTGGTTACGCGGCCCGGCCCCCCCCACTGGGTGGGACGCTGCGGTGAGAGGAGTGCGGCCAATGTCACACTCTCGCCTTACTTGTCCGTACGGAGCCGGAACACGGGTTGAATGTGGCCGCATTGGCTGCGGCAGTGAATGCGGAGAGCAAGCCGTCTGCGGGGGAAAGAAGGCATCTTCCGACCGAGGAAGTGCGCAGACCGACTGAGAGATGTTCGAGGCGAGGCACACCATGGACGCTCCGACCACCACGTCGGCCGACAACGGCACTTCCGGCGGCGGGGGCGGCTGGTTCACGCCGCACAAGCAGCCGACACCGGCCGGTGGGGGACAGCAGGCAGCGGGCGAGGGCAGTCGTCTGGCCGCGCTGCGCCCGGTGGGCAGGACCACGACAGGCACCGGCTCGGCCCCTCGTGCGGAGGAGTCCACACCGCCTGTCACGACCGACGACGCCCCACTGCCCACCTCGACCGTCGACCAGGCCGACCAGGCCGACCAGGCAGGGTCGCGCACCTCGACGGTCGCCGAAGCGCGGCAGTCCGTCCCGGCCCCGGACGAAATGCGGCAGTCCGTCCCGGCCCCGGACGGCATACCGCGGCGCACGGCAGCCGAGGAACCGGCCCCGATACCGGCTGGCCCGAGAGCGGCCGGCGCGCCTCACGGCCCCTCGATATCGCCCCCCGCCTCCGCTCCCACCCCGAGCGAGGCGCCCGCCGCAGCATCGCCCACTGCGGCCCCGTTCACGGCGGCGCCGCCCACCGAAGCCCCCCCGAGTGGTCAGCGCGTCCCCGCCCAGCGGTCCGCCCCGCCGCCCCGGGGCGCCTCGCCGGACGCCGTGCTCATCCGTCAGACCATGGCCGAGGTCGGCCCCGTCGCCGACAAGGTCACTTCGTACTTCTACGCGCTGCTCTTCGTACGCCACCCCGATCTGCGGTCGCTGTTCCCGGCGGCGATGGACACCCAGCGGGACCGGTTGCTCAAGGCCCTGCTCACCGCGGCCGAGCACATCGACAACACCGCGGTCCTCGTCGACTACCTGCAGAACCTCGGTCGCGGCCACCGCAAGTACGGCACCCGAGCCGAGCACTATCCGGCCGTCGGCGAATGCCTCATCGGCGCGCTGAGCAAGTACGCCACGCAGTGGAACGCGGAGACGGAGGCCGCATGGGTCCGGGCCTACACGACGATCTCGCAGGTCATGATCGACGCGGCGGCCGCAGACGAACTGCGCGCCCCGGCCTGGTGGTACGCGGAGGTCGTCGCGCACGACCTGAGAACACCGGACGTCGCGGTCGTCACCGTCCGCCCGGACCAGCCCTACCCCTTCCTCGCCGGGCAGTACACGAGCCTGGAGACCCCCTGGTGGCCGCGGATCTGGCGGCACTACTCCTTCGCCTCCGCACCCCGTTCCGACGGTCTGCTGTCGTTCCACGTGAAGGCCGTCCCGGCGGGGTGGGTCTCCAACGCGCTGGTGCATCGCGCGCGCCCCGGGGACATCATCCGCCTCGGTCCGCCGGCCGGGTCGATGACCGTGGACCACACCTCCCACAGCGGACTGCTCTGCCTGGGCGGCGGCACCGGCATCGCGCCCATCAAGGCGCTGGTCGAGGATGTCGCCGAGCACGGGGAGCGACGGCCGATGGAGGTGTTCTACGGCGCCCGCACCGACCACGATCTCTACGACATCGACACGATGCTCAGGCTCCAGCAGTCCCACCCGTGGCTCTCGGTCCGTGCGGTCGTCGACCAGCAGGCACACCTCCAGCTTCCCGACGCCATACGCGAGTACGGCCCGTGGAACGAGTTCGACGCCTATCTGTCGGGCCCGCCCGGCATGATCCGCAGCGGTTTGCACGCGCTCAGGGACAGCGGTATCCCGTCCGAGCGCATACGCCACGACTCGGTGGAGGAACTCGCGGCCGTCCAGTGAACCGCCGGCCGCCGACCGAGGCCTGAGGCTCTGAGCCCAGTCCCAGTCCTGGCGCTGGTGAGCCGGCCTCCGGCGATTCCGAGCCGAGGCCTGGCGAGGCGTCGCGTCGAGAGGCCGGCGGTCGTCAGCCCAGGTCCGGCGCGTGCATGGCGCGTACGCCCTCGATGTTGCCGTCCAGATAGTGCCGCAGGGACAGCGGTACGAGGTGGACGGAGGCGATGCCCACCCGGGTGAAGGGCACCCGCACGATCTCGTACTCGCCGATCGGTTCGTCCACCTCGGGGCCGTGACGCAGAGCCGGGTCCATCGACTCCAGGTGGCAGACGAAGAAGTGCTGCACCTTCACGCCGGTCGCGCCACCGTCGTCGCCGATGTGCTCGACGGTGTCGACGAAGCACGGCACCACGTCGGTGATCTTGGCGCCGAGTTCCTCGTACACCTCGCGGTGCAGAGCGTGGACGACGGTGGGGTCCTCCGGTTCGACCCCGCCGCCGGGTGTGACCCAGTAGGGATCCATACCGGGCTTGGTGCGTTTGATCAAGATCAGGTCGTCGCCGTCCAGCAGAACGGCACGAGCGGTGCGCTTGACCACGGGTCGGTCGGTCATGGGAGGAATGTGGCCCGGCTGGTTCCACGTGAAACATCGCGAAACGTCACCGATAGGATTCGTTGCGTCACCAGGCCGAATCGGTGCTCCGCACCAGCCGTCGGCCGCCCGCAGCAGCTACACGTGAGCCCGTGCGATACGGCGGCATGGCGAGCGTTCCGTCCGGACCGCACAAACGCTTGGGGACGGTCCGAGCCAGGAGGGGGAGGCTCGGACCGTCCGTTGTCCGGGTATGTGGCCGCAGACCATCTGCTGCGACTGCGACTGCGACTGCGACTGCGACGGCGGCTGTACAGCGCTCAGCGGGCCGACGCGTCCAGGGCCCGCAGCACGTCCGCCACCAGGTCTTCGGGATCCTCGGCGCCGACCGAGAAGCGGATGAAGCCCTCCGGCACGGCGTCTCCGCCCCACCGGCCGCGTCGCTCCGCCGTGGACCGCACTCCGCCGAAGCTGGTCGCGTCGTCCACCAGCCGCAGCGCGTCGAGAAAACGGTCGGCACGCGCGCGCGTGGACAGCGTGAAGGAGACCACGCACCCGTAGCGCCGCATCTGCCGCGAGGCGACCTTGTGCGACGGGTCGTCGGGCAGTCCCGGATAACGCAGTCCGGTCACCTCGGGCCGCTCGCGCAGTGCCTCGGCGAGCATCAGGGCGCTCGCGTTCTGCCGGTCGACCCGCAGCTGGAGCGTGGCGATCGAACGGTGGGCGAGCCAGGCTTCCATGGGCCCCGCGATCGCCCCCACGATCTTGCGCCAGCGGCGTACCGCGGCCATGGCCTCGGCGTCCCGGCCGGTGACGTATCCCAGGAGGACGTCCCCGTGTCCGGTCAGCTGCTTGGTGCCGCTGGCCACGGAGAAGTCGGCGCCGAGCTCCAGCGGACGCTGCCCGAGCGGTGTCGCGAGCGTGTTGTCGACCGCCACCAGCGCGCCCCGCGCGTGTGCCGCCTCGACGAGCCGCCGGATGTCGCACACATCCAGCCCGGGGTTCGACGGACTCTCGATCCACAGCAGCTTCGCGCCGTCGAGGACGTTCAGCTGGGCGTCGCCGCCGGTCGGCGCGGTGCGCACCTCGATCCCGAACGCCTCCAGCTGCGCGCGCACCAGAGGCAGCGCCTGGTAGCCGTCGTCGGGCAGGACGACCGTGTCCCCGGCGCGCAGCTGTGAGAAGAGCACCGACGAGATGGCGGCCATCCCGGAGGCGAAGACGAGCGTCTCGACGCCGTCCTGCCCGGGTGCCTCCAGTTCGCCGATGGCGTGCTCCAGCAGGGTCCAGGTGGGGTTGTCGTCGCGCCCGTAGGAGTACGGACCCGTCACCTCGCCCGGCAGATGGAAGTGCGCGGCGAAGACCGGGCCGGGCAGCGTCGGCTCGTGCTTGACCGGATCGGGCAGCCCGGCCCGCACCGCGCGCGTACCGTCACCGCTGCGGGCGGGCAGCCCCAGTCCATGGGTGCCGTCACTCCCGTCGGGCTGCCCCTGCCCACGGGTGCCGTCATCGCCACCGGACAGGCCCTGCCCGCTCGTCCCGCTCGTCCCGCTCATGCCGCCCGACCCTTCACGTCCTCGCGCACCGAGGCGAGCAGCCCTTCGCTCGCCGCCTCCACCATCTCAAGACACTTCTCGAAGCCGTCCATGCCCCCGTAGTACGGGTCCGGGACGTCGAGGCCGGCGCCCGCTGCATCGGTCGGCACCTCACTCGCCGAGGGGTGGTGGCCGGGCAACGGGCGGGCGTAGGAACGCAGCAGCCGGACCTTGTCCGCGTCCTGCGCGGTGGGCGCGAGGCGGCGCAGGGCCTTGAGGTGACTCGTGTCGAGGGCGACGACGAGGTCGAGGCGGGAGAACCACGAGGCCTGGAACTGCCGGGCGATGTGCGCGCTGTCGTAGCCGTTGTTCCGCAGGACGGTGACGGTGCGCGGGTCGGCGCCATCACCCTCGTGCCAGCCGTCCGTGCCGGCGCTGTCGACCTCCACCAGAGCGCCGAGCCCGGACTCCTGGACGCGGGCGCGGAAGACCGACTCGGCCATCGGGGATCGGCAGATGTTGCCGGTGCAGACGAAGCAGACGCGGTAGGTCATGGCGTGCTCAGTCCTCGTCGGGCAGGACGACGTGGAGCGCCCAGGACACGATCGAGATGATCAGGCCGCCGAGGACGGCGGTCCAGAAGCCCTCCACGTGGAAGCTCAGGTCGAGCTTGTCGGCCAGCCACGAGGTGAGCAGCAGCATCAGGGCGTTGATCACCAGCGTGATCAAGCCGAGCGTCAGGATGAACAGAGGGAGGGTGAGCAGCTTCACGACGGGCTTGACCAGGAAGTTCACCAGGCCGAAGAGCAGGGCGACGAGGATCAGCGTCCAGATCTCCTTGCCGGTGCTGTCACCGGACAGAGTGATCTTGTCGAGCAGCCAGACGGCGACCGCCAGGGCGCCCGCGTTGGCGATCGTCTTGACTACGAAATTCTTCATGTGTCTGATCGTGGCAGACGAGATCGGTTACGAGCACGGCGAGGGCGGACGAAGTCGATGAAGGCATTCCGGTTGGACGAGCTGGAGGCGGAGCGCGCCGCCAACGATGGCGCCTACCTGCAGTTCCTGCGGGAGCGGAACATGTCGGTCGGCCTGTACGCGCTCGACGCGGGTGAGCACGACCCGCAGCAGCCGCACAATCAGGACGAGGTGTACTTCGTGGTGAGCGGGCGCGCCGCCATCACCGTCGGCATGGAGACCACCCAGGTGGCACGCGGCAGCGTGGTCTACGTACCGGCCGGTGTCGCGCACAAGTTCCACCACATCAGCGAGGACCTCAGGGTGATGGTGGTGTTCTCTCCGCCCGAGAGGTGACCTGTGACCTCGGGGTTCCCTAGGGGATCAGTCAGGGGCGGACAAGGGGTGCGGAGCCCCCGCCGACCCCCTGGTCCGCCTAGCATCGAGTGCAGGACGTCGGAAGATCCGGCAGCGGACGTGCCGGGCACAGGAGAGGTTGGGACGATGCGAGAGATCTTCTCGGGACTGCCGTGGTGGGTGAAGTGGGTCGCGGTGCCGGTCGTCGCCCTGGTCGTGTTCGGCGGAGTGATCGCCAGCGTCGTCGGCTTCGTGATCGGACTGCTGTTCAAGGTGCTGGTCTTCGTGGCACTGGTGGGCGGACTCATCTACGTCGTACGGAAGTTCACGGCGAGCTCCTCGTCGCGCGGCGACTGGTGAGCGGCGCGTGCGCCCGGTGTGACCAGGGCGACGAGTGAGAGGTCAACGTGAGGTGACCGGGGATCGGTAACAGGAATCACCGGTTCCCTCACGCGAGGGAAGTTTTCCGGGCAGGCCGTCTGCGGGCCGAGGCGGACGATTAGAGTCCGGAACTCGTCGCGGGGACCGCCCCCGTGAGCGGCGTACCCCCTCCCGTGTTCCCCCGCACGGGCCGCCCCCTCGCGCTTCGGGAGTGCACCTTGGCCACGGTTCACACCGCCCCCGCCGATCCCCCCGCATCCTCCCCGACCGCCGTCCCGGCCCGCATCCGGCCCCCCGGGCAACCCGCACCGCCGGCCGGGCCGCCACGCCCGACGGCACCTCCCGAGCGGCCGGCGCCATCGGCACCGCCCCGCCCGACCGCGCCCCCTCCCGCGCAGCGGCACGTACCGCCGTCCTCCGCGCCTCCGCACTCCACGACCCTCATCGGGTCGGTACAGCGCGCCATGCGCCTGCTGGAGGCCGTCGCCGAGCACGCGTACGGGGCCCCCGCCAAACAACTGGCGCGCGAGACGGGTGTGGCGCTTCCGACGGCCTACCACCTGCTGCGCACCCTCGTCCATGAGGGCTATCTGCGCCGGGACAAGGGGCTGTTCTTCCTCGGTGAGGCGGCCGAGCGGCTGGGCAGCAGCGGAGCGCGGCAGAAACGTCGCAGCACCGTCGTCGACACACTCGCCGACTGGCGTGACGCCCTCGGAGTCCCCGTCTACTACGCCATGTACCGCGACGGCGAGATCGAGGTCGTCTGCGTCTCCGACACCCCGGGCAATCCGGCGGTCGAGGAGTGGGCCGACTTCCGCGAGACGGGCCACGCGCACGCCATCGGCCAGTGTCTGCTGGCCCAGCTGGACGAGGACGCCCGCCGCGACCACCTCGACCGCCACCCCGTGCAGTCCATCACCCCGTACACGGTGCGTGACGGCCACAGCATGCTCCGGCGGCTCGAACGCATGCGGCGGATGGATCCGGTGACGGAACGGCAGGAGTACGCGCTGGGCACGGTGTGCGCGGCGATTCCGATCACGGTGGGGACGACGGCCGCGACCATGGCCATCTCCCTTCCCGCGCATCAGGCGGATCGTCTGCCTGCGGCGACCCGCCAGTTGCAGGACGAAGTGGGACGGCTGCTGGGGTCACTCGCGATCTCTATCAGCATTTGAAAACTCACTCCTTGTGATCTGGCGTACACGTTGAGCAAGATGCCAACAGTGTCAGAGGGGTCATTCCCGGCCAGACGACGTCACACGACGGGGTAGGCGATGCGCGAGTCCGTACAGGCAGAGGTCATGATGAGCTTTCTCGTGTCCGAGGAGCTCTCCTTCCGCATCCCGGTGGAGCTGCGCTACGAGACCTGCGATCCCTACGCCGTCCGGCTGACCTTCCATCTGCCCGGCGATGCCCCGGTGACCTGGGCGTTCGGCCGCGAGCTGCTGATCGACGGGGTGGGCCGGCCATGCGGCGAGGGGGACGTACGGGTCACGCCCGCAGACGCCGACACGCTGGGTGACGTGCTGATCCGGCTTCAGGTCGGCAGCGACCAGGCGCTGTTCCGCTCGTCCACGGCCCCGCTGATCGCCTTCCTCGACCGCACCGACAAGCTGGTGCCGTTGGGCCAGGAGGGTGCCCTGGCCGACTTCGACGCCCACCTCGACGAGGCACTGGACCGCATCCTCGCGGAGGAGCAGAGCGCGGGCTGAGGCGTCACGCCCTGCGAAGGTGGCGGAACGCTTCAGCCGCCCCGGCCGCGGAGGCGCAGGAACGCTTCTGCTCAGGTGGCTGGGGCGGGGAGTGATTACGTTCGGTGACTAGGTCGGCGGCTACCGCTCCAGCTCCGTGCCCTCGGCTCCAGCTGCGGCTCCATGGTGTGTCGACGGGCGTCGACACGAGGTGCCGTCGACACGAGCTGTATGTACGAGCGAGCGGTACGCACCTGTTGCCACTGAGCGGGTTGGGCGTCCTTTGACGCCGCGGGTGGCCCCTGAGGGCCACCCGCTCCCACCTCAACGCCTGCGCCGACGTCCCTTACCGCCGCGTGCCGGAGCCGGGCGGGCGCCCGCAGATGCCGGTCCCGTCCCTGTCCCCGTTCCGCCTGCCGCCCCCGCCCCCACGGCCGCCGTCTCCGCTCCCGGCCGGTCGGCCGAGACGACCAGGGCGGCCAGAGCCGTGGTGACCGGCACCGAGGCGACCAGGCCGATCGACCCCACCAGCGTGCGCACGATCTCTTCCGCGACCAACTCACTGTTGGCGACCGTCCCCACGCTGCTCTGGGCGATCGAGAAGAGCAGCAGCAACGGCAGCGCGGCGCCCGCGTAAGCGAGGACGAGCGTGTTGACGACGGACGCGATGTGGTCGCGGCCGATGCGGATGCCCGCCCGGTAGAGCCCGCGCCAGCCCATGGACGGATTGGCCTCGTGCAGCTCCCAGACCGCGGACGTCTGCGTGACCGTCACGTCGTCCAGGACACCGAGCGAACCGATGATGACGCCGGCGAGCAGCAGACCGCTCATGTCGATCGCCGGGTAGAGACCGTGGATCAGACCCGTGTTGTCGTCCGTGTTGCCGGTGAGCGCCGCCCAGTCGATGAACAGCGAGCCGAGGACACCGATCAGCAGCAGGGAGATCAGTGTGCCGAGCACCGCCACGGAGGTTCTGGCCGACAGGCCGTGGCACAGATACAGGGCGATGAGCATGATGGCGCTCGACCCGACCACCGCCACGACCAGCGGATTCGATCCCTGCAGGATCGCGGGCAGGACGAAGAAGTTCAGGAGCAGGAAGCTGATGGCCAGCGCGACCAGCGCCATGACACCGCGCAGCCTGCCCACCACCACGACGGCGAGGGCGAAGATGCCGGCGAGCAGGGACATCGGCAGCCTGCGGTTCACGTCGGTGACCGAGTACTGCAGGTCCCGCGGCGCGGAGGGCTCGTAGGCGACCACGACCTTCTCGCCCTGGTCCAGCTGCCGTGACTGGTCCGGCTGCACGATCTCCGTGAACGTACGGCCCTTGTCCTTGCCGGTGTCGACCCGGATCGTCGCCCTCTTGCAGGTGCCGTTCGCCTGCTGCTGGGCGGACGAGCCCTCGGCGGTGGAGGTGTCGCCGGTCGGCGTGCCCCCGGAGGCGTTCACCGACTCGCAGCTCAGAGTCTCGACCTTGGTGACCGTCGCCTGCTGGGTCTGCCGGTCGAAGCCGACGCCGGTGCGCTCGTGCGCCGGCGCACCCCCGGGCCACAACACCGCGAGCCCGACCACCACCGCGGCGGCGAACGGGATCAGGACGGCGGCGATGACCTTGCGCAGATGCTTGGAGACGGGCGCGGCCGGCCCATGACTGTGCGAGTGGCCGTGCCCGCCACCGGGGCCGGGATCGCCATGACCGTGACCGCCCCCCGAGCCGTTGCCACCGTGCCCCTGCCCGCCTCCGGAACCGTCACCGCCGTGGCCGTGACCGGGTCCGCCACCGGAGTCGTGACCGTGACCGGACGCACCGCCGGAGCCCTGCCCGTGCCCGTGCCCACCGCCGGAGCCCTGGCCCTGCCCGTGCCCGTGCCCACCGCTGGAGCCCTGGCCCTGCCCGTCAGCGAATCCGGCGCCCTGGACGCGTCTGCCGCCCCGGGCACCGAAAAAGTCATGGCCGTCTCCCTGGCCACTTCCGTGGCCGCCGCCGGGCGCGCCACCAGAGCTGTCACCAGCGCCGTTTCCACGGCCGTCGCCACGTCCGCCGTCGTCTCCGTTGCCGTTCCCGCCGCCCGGCCCGCGCGGCGGCTCGGATGGCGGGAACGGGAACTGCTGTGTCGTGGTCACCGACCGATCATCGCAAGAACGACAGAGGCCCTCTGTTCACCGCGCCCGAATTGACGCTAGCGTGGAGGCACCTTTGAACACGCGGGAGCTCGGAGCACCGGGCTGAGAGGGCGCTGACCTCCGTCCCAGCCATGTTTCACATGAAACATCGCCACAAGCGAGTGATGTTTCACACGAAGCAATGGCAGACGGACATCGCTGCGTCGACCGCCGAACCTGTTACCGGGTAATGCCGGCGTAGGGAGTAGGTCTCATGACCAACAAGGACGCACGCACGCCTGCCTCCACGGAGCCCGCGCGGACTTCGACGGCAACGCCGACGGAGACCGCGCCGGACGAGGAGGCCGGGAAGTCCATCGGCTGGCACAAGGCGTACGTCGAGGGCTCACGCCCCGATCTGCGGGTGCCGGTCCGTCAGGTGCACCTCACCAACGGGCAGTCGGTCACGTTGTACGACACGTCCGGCCCGTACACCGATCCCCTGGTCGAAACCGACGTCCGCAGGGGCCTGGCGCCGCTGCGGGAGAACTGGATCATCGCCCGCGGCGACACCGAGGAGTACGCGGGCAGGCCTGTCCGTCCCGAGGACGACGGGATCAAGCACACCTCGCCACGAGGAGGCCTGCGCAACCTCGACGCGGTGTTCCCGGGACGGCCCCGGATGCCGCGCCGCAGCCGCGACGGCAACGCGGTCACCCAGCTCGCGTACGCCCGCCGGGGCGAGGTCACGCCCGAGATGGAGTACGTGGCCGTCCGGGAGAAGGTTTCCCCCGAGGTGGTCCGGGAGGAGATCGCGGCGGGGCGGGCCGTGCTGCCGGCCAACGTCAACCACCCGGAGATCGAGCCGATGATCATCGGCAAGCGGTTCCTGGTGAAGGTCAACGCCAACATCGGCAACTCCGCGGTGACGTCCTCCATCGAGGAGGAGGTCGAGAAGATGACCTGGGCGACCCGCTGGGGCGCCGACACGGTCATGGACCTGTCCACCGGCCGCAACATCCACACCACCCGCGAGTGGGTCCTGCGCAACTCCCCCGTCCCCATCGGCACGGTGCCGCTCTATCAGGCACTGGAGAAGGTCGACGGCCGCGCCGAGGAGCTGACCTGGGAGATCTACAAGGACACGGTCGTCGAACAGGCCGAGCAGGGCGTGGACTACATGACCGTCCACGCGGGCGTGCGCCTGCCGTTCGTCCCGCTGACGGCGAACCGCAAGACCGGCATCGTCTCGCGCGGCGGCTCGATCATGGCCGCGTGGTGCCTCGCGCACCACAAGGAGAGCTTCCTGTACGAGAACTTCGAGGAACTGTGCGAGATCCTCGCCGCCTACGACGTCACGTACTCGCTCGGCGATGGCCTCCGGCCGGGCTCCATCGCGGACGCCAACGACGAGGCGCAGTTCGCGGAGTTGCGCACGCTCGGGGAACTCAACCGGATCGCGAAGCGTTTCAATGTGCAGACCATGATCGAAGGCCCCGGGCATGTCCCGATGCACAAGATCAAGGAGAACATCGACCTTCAGCAGGAGATCTGTGATGAAGCTCCGTTCTATACGCTCGGCCCGCTGACGACGGACGTCGCGCCGGCGTACGACCACATCACCTCCGGCATCGGTGCCGCGATGATCGCCTGGTGGGGCACGGCCATGCTCTGCTACGTCACGCCCAAGGAGCACTTGGGCCTGCCCAACCGTGACGACGTCAAGACCGGCGTCATCACCTACAAGATCGCCGCCCACGCAGCCGACCTCGCCAAGGGGCACCCAGGTGCGCAGGAGTGGGACGACGCGCTGTCCGACGCCCGCTTCGAGTTCCGGTGGGAGGACCAATTCAACCTGGCCCTCGACCCGGACACGGCACGGGAGTTCCACGACGAGACACTGCCGGCCGAGCCCGCCAAGACGGCTCACTTCTGCTCGATGTGCGGGCCGAAGTTCTGCTCGATGAAGATCTCGCAGGACATCCGCCGTCGCCACGGCGGAAGCCAGGGTGAGATCGAGGAGGGCATGGCCCAGAAGTCGAAGGAGTTCGCGGCGGCGGGCAACCGCGTGTACCTGCCGATCGCCGACTGAGCCAACTGAGCGACTGGGCCGACTGAGCGACCGGGCCGATCGAACCGACCGGTGTCCTGTCCGGCCGCGTGTTCAGCGCAGGCCGGGCAGGGCCCTTCTGGATGGAGGGGGACGACAGGGAGGACCGGTGTAACGGAAGACGGCACGACGCTGCCCGTCCTCATCAAATTCCTCACTGTCGTGGCCATGGACGGGATCGATGTGGCTCCGTCCGGCGATCGTGGTCACGTACCTGCTGCGTGAGGACCCTGTGCACCGATGGGCGGCCACCGCACCCGCTCTCTCCACTTCGCTCCGGTGCACGCGTTCTGCCGGCCGCTCGTCGGATGGATGGAGGCGCAAATCCTCCGCCGCCTGTGGCGGACACCGCCGCGGCGCGGCGCCGAGGCGGTGTCCGGCCGGGTCCTCGGCTTGCGCTCCCAGGGACGGGGGCGCAAGCCGAGGGGTTACTCCGGCTTGTGCTCCGGCCCTCCGAAGTCCGGGCTCGTGTAGTCCGGGCTCGAAAAGCTCGGACGCGGACCGGTGGCACCCTCGTCCGGGCTGCTGAAACCGGGGCGGTCGTAGCCGAGGTGCGGCATACGGCTGGTCGGTGCCGGCGGTGGCGTACGACGCACTGCGGCGGTGCCGGGGTCGGCGAGTGCTTCCCTGAGGAACGGCAGGACGCCGCGCTCCAGCAGTGCCTCGCACCAGGCTTCCCTGGCCCGGGTCACCTCCGCGTTCATCTCGCCGTACGGGCCGGCGGCGAGCGAGGGCCTGTTGCGCAGGGCGGTGAGCAGCAGTCCGACGGCGGCGATGAGGATCGCGGCCGCCGTCACGGCGCCGAACACCCATCCGGTGGTGAGCATGGCCTGGGCGAAGGCCGGCTCCGGGTCCAGCATCTTCAGGATGTAGCCCACGAGCAGGAAGATCGCCGCGGCGGTCCCGGCCAGGACAGGGGCCAGGACCGCGACGACGGCGACGGCGCCCGCGCCCGCGGTCTCGGCGACCTCTCCCATGGTGGCGGCGAGCCCCATCGTGCCGGTGCCCGGCTCCGCGGAGCCGCTTTCCCGGTTGGACGAGGGGGTGGACGGCGCCGGGTGGCGCAGTTCCTCGCGGACCTTCACGTAGTGCTGGTACTCGGTCGCCGCAGCCGCCGTGATGAGCGCGGTGGCGTTGAGCGCCATGGTGCGCAGTTGTTCCGGGTTGAGCCGTTGTCCGACAGCGGCCAGTTCCGGGCGGTGTGGTGCGGAGCGCAGCGCCTCATCGAGGATCCGCTCGTAATCCTGGCGGTCCTCGCTCAGCAGGTGCTGCGGAACGCTGTTCATGTGCATCCCCCGATGCTCCGTAGGGCTTGGGGCTCGCACGCTGACGAGCCGTCGGGCAGGAACGGAGGGGAGCCTGCTACGGATAAGCCGATGGTAGAGCGATGACGGCACGCGGTGACAGGGGGTTTACCGAAAATGCGCTGCGGTCGGTGCCGTCGCCGGTCGGTCCTCCATGGGGGACCGCCTGCCCTGGCAACGTTCAGATATCCAGTGGCAGTTGCTGGACCAGCAGCTTTCCGGCCATGGTCACCCCGCCGTCCATCGCGATGGCGAGTCCGTCGGCGTAGAGGTGCGGACCCTCGACCACGGGACCGGACGTGTCCTCACCGTCCTCGGAACCCACCTCGCCGAGCAGGTACGGGATGGGGCTGTGGCCGTGGACGATCCGGGTGCCGCCGTACGTGTCGAGCAGGGAGCGTACGTGGTCGGCACCGCCCTCGTCGCGGAAGGAGAAGCGCTTGGTGAACTTGCGGAACAGGTCCCACACCTCGTCCGCGTCGTTGCGCGTGATCGTCTCGCGGACGGTGTCGTTGACCGCTTCGATCGAGTCGCCGTAGTCCAGGTAGGCGGTGGTGTCGGAGTGGACGAGCAGGTGCCCGTCGACCTCCTCCATGGCGTCGAGGCGGGCCATCCACTGCAGGTGATGGTCCTGAAGGCGGTCCATGTCGGTCTTCTGGCCGCCGTTGAGCAGCCAGGCGGCCTGGAAGGTGGCGGTGCCCGCACCGGAGTTGACGGGGGTGTCGCCGAACCGCTTGGCGCCCAGGAGCAGCAGTTCGTGGTTGCCCATGAGCGCCTTGCAGTAGCCGCCGGCCGCAGCCGCCTCGGCGGACAGCCGCATGACGAGGTCGATGACGCCGATGCCGTCCGGGCCGCGGTCGGTGAAGTCACCGAGGAACCACAACCGGGCGGTGCCCGCGCACCAGTTCCCGGCGGCGTCGAGGAGGCCCTTGTCCTGGAGGGCGGCCACCAGTTCGTCGAGATAGCCGTGCACGTCCCCGACGACGAAGAGCGGACCGGGGCCGTCCGCCGGCTGCGGGGCCGGCAAGGACGCCGGATCGACCGCCGTACGCAGCGTGTCACCCCGGTTGATGACCGGCAGGTCGCGCTCCGTGGGGGTGTACCCCTCGGGGTAGTCCTCCGGTTCGGCGACCGGTGGGACGGTCTCGCCGGAGTGCACACCCTGCGGGTACGGACCGGTCTCGTGGATGTACGCGGGCACCCGGAAGTCGCGCAACGTCGCCGTTCGCTGCACCTCGGGTCCCTGACCGGCCCCCTGAGTCATCAGACCCCTCCACCATCGCGCCGCATCTGCACCGCTTCGGACTGCCTGGTCGCAGCGGCCCGCGGTGTCGTGGGCCCATCATAGGAATGCGGATCGCGCCATGTGATGACCCAGGGGTGGTGAATCAGCGCAAGAGTCCAGTTCACCGCGGCTTTCGCCCCGATTGGGCAGGGCTTCGACCACCCCGTGACTTTCCTCGCTCCGCCGCGACTCCCCTTGCCCCGCCTCGCGGAACGCGCTTTCCGCGGTCCGGCTGTCCCGGGGCTAACTCTCCTCGGGCGACCGCGGCGGGCTGACCGTCGTCCGCGGCGGACGTCGCTGGGACGAGGTACGCACGATCAGTTCGGTCGGTATCACCTGTTCGACCGGCTGGTCCGAATCGAGTCCCTCGATGGCGTCGATGAGGAGCTGGACCACGGCCGTGCCGATGCGGCGCGGCTTCAGGGAGAGCGTGGTGACGGGCGGCTCGGTGTTGGCGTACACGGTGGACTCGCTGCAGCAGACCAGAAGCAGGTCGTCCGGTACGCGCAGTCCGTAGCGGCGGGCGGCGGCGAGCAGGTCGGTGCCGTTCGGGTCGAACAGGCCGTACACGGCGTCGGGGCGGTCGGGGCGGGCGAGCAGCCGGTCGGCGGCGACGGCTCCGGCGCACGGATCGTGTGCCGGATAGGCCTCGTACACCGGATCCTGGCCCACCCGCTCGCACCAGTGCAGATAAGCGGTGGTCGACAGATGGGTGTACGTGTCCGTGGTGGTCCCGGTCAGCAGGCCGATGCGGCGGGCGCCGGCGTCGGCCAGGTGGTCGAGGATGCCGAGGACGGCGGCCTCGTGGTCGTTGTCGACCCAGGCGGTGACCGGGAGCGAGCCGGCCGGGCGGCCGTCGGAGACGACCGGTAGACCCTGGCGGACCAGTTCGCTGACGACCGGGTCCTGGTCGGACGGGTCGATGACGACCGTGCCGTCGAGGGCGACGTTCGACCACACGTCGTGGCGGGAGGTCGCGGGGAGGATGACGAGGGCGTAGCCGCGGGCGAGCGCGGCCGAGGTGGCGGCCCGCGCCATTTCGGCGAAGTAGGCGAACTCCGTGAAGGTGAAAGGTTCATCCCCGTAGGTCGTCACGGTCAGGCCGATCAGTCCTGACTTGCCGGTACGGAGTGTGCGGGCGGCGGCCGAGGGGCGGTACCCCAGTCGGTCGGCGACCTCACGGACATGTCGTCGGGTGGCGTCCGGGAGCCGGCCCTTCCCGTTGAGGGCGTCGGAGACGGTCGTGATGGAGACTCCGGCGGCGGCGGCAACGTCTCTGATACCCGCTCGTCCCGGCCGGCTGCCTCGCCGTGAGGTTTCCGCGCGGCTCACCTGGTGCTTCCCTGCTGCTGTCATGGCGAGCCGATAGTAGGGCTCATGTGGTGGGGTAGGGCGGACGCATATGCACGCGTTGACAGGCACGTTTCTGCAAGGCCTTCAGGGGTTAATTCCCTTTGAATGCAAGGGAGTTGAGCGTTTACATGGCAGGACGTAGCGTGTCGATGCACACCGGCCTGCCAACTCGCGGATGTTTCGAAGCGGTCTCAACTCACCTTCACGAGGGATGCGCGCCACGGCGTGAGCCACCGGCGCATAGATATATGTGACCGCGCCCCTCGATTCGTACGCGTTCGTACGGTGATGCCCGTGATGCCGCTGTGGCCCAGGAGGCAGAGGTGCCTGCGGGGAGCGAGGCCGTTCCCGCACCTGTACGCGGCGGCGCCGAATCCTCATAAGGTGAGGAGCATGGAAGCCGGTGGTGCTGACGGTCCGCCGGTGGTCACGAGGAGGACTGCGGTGAGCGAGACGAGCCCCAAGCTGCGTGCCGAGCTGGAGGGTATCCCCGCCTATGTGCCGGGCAAGCCTGCCGCGGCCGGCGGCCCGGTGGCCTACAAGCTGTCCTCCAACGAGAACCCGTATCCGCCGCTGCCCGGTGTGCTGGAGACCGTGACGGCCGCGGCCCAGTCGTTCAACCGCTACCCGGACATGGCCTGCACGGCCCTGATGAGCGAACTGTCCGACCGCTTCGGCGTCCCGCTCTCCCACCTGGCCACCGGTACCGGCTCGGTCGGCGTCGCCCAGCAGCTGGTCCAGGCCACCTCCGGTCCCGGCGACGAGGTGGTCTACGCCTGGCGGTCCTTCGAGGCGTACCCGATCATCACGCAGGTCAGCGGGGCCACCCCTGTCCAGGTGCCGCTGACGCCGGGTGATGTGCACGACCTGGACGCGATGGCGGACGCGATCACCGAGCGGACCCGGCTGATCTTCGTCTGCAACCCGAACAACCCCACCGGCACGGTCGTGCGGCGGGCCGCTCTGGAACGGTTCCTCGACCGGGTGCCCGGGGATGTGCTGGTCGTCCTGGACGAGGCGTACCGCGAGTTCATCCGTGACCCCGAGGTGCCCGACGGTGTGGAGCTGTACCGCGACCGGCCGAACGTCTGCGTGCTGCGCACGTTCTCCAAGGCCTACGGTCTCGCCGGGCTGCGGGTCGGCTTCGCGATCGCCCACGAGCCGGTGGCGGCGGCGCTGCGCAAGACGGCGGTGCCGTTCGGGGTGAGCCGGCTCGCGCAGGACGCGGCGATCGCCTCGCTGCGTGCCGAGGACGAGCTGCTCGGCCGGGTCGGCTCGCTGGTGTGCGAGCGCACCCGGGTGGTGGACGCGCTGCGTGGCCAGGGCTGGACGGTGCCGGAGACCCAGGCCAACTTCGTCTGGCTGCGGCTGGGGGAGCGCACGGTCGCGTTCGCGCAGGCGTGCGAGCAGGCGGGCGTGATGATCCGGCCGTTCCCGGGTGAGGGTGTGCGGGTCACGGTCGGAGAATGTGAGGCGAACGACATCTTCCTGAAGGCGGCGGAAGGCTTCCGCAAGGAGCTGTAGGGCTGCTGACCAGGTCAGACGGGCCGTACCGGGTCCGTTGCCAGGCGTCCAGGGGCCTCTCGCACACGAGCGCGGGAGGCCTGTCGGGCGCCTGTTTCACGTGGAACAGGGACCCCCTTCGCAGAGGGCAGAAACGGTGCTGCATAATTGCTTGTGAATGTGAACGCTTTCACAAGCGGGTGAGTAAGGAGCGGCAACGTGGACCTGGCTTTGGCGCCGGAGACCCTGGCGCGCTGGCAGTTCGGCATCACGACCGTCTACCACTTCCTGTTCGTGCCCCTGACGATCTCGCTGGCCGCCCTCACGGCCGGTCTGCAGACCGCGTGGGTGCGTACCGAGAAGGAGAAGTACCTCAAGGCCACCAAGTTCTGGGGCAAGCTCTTTTTGATCAACATCGCGATGGGCGTGGTCACCGGCATCGTGCAGGAGTTCCAGTTCGGCATGAACTGGTCCGACTACTCGCGCTTCGTCGGTGACGTCTTCGGTGCCCCGCTCGCGTTCGAGGCGCTGATCGCCTTCTTCTTCGAGTCCACCTTCATCGGCCTGTGGATCTTCGGCTGGGACAAGCTTCCCAAGAAGGTCCACCTGGCGTGCATCTGGATGGTCTCGATCGGCACGCTGCTGTCGGCGTACTTCATCCTGGCGGCCAACTCCTGGATGCAGCACCCGGTCGGCTACCGGATCAACGAGGCGAAGGGCCGCGCCGAGCTCACCGACTTCTGGCGGGTCCTGACCCAGAACACCGCGCTCAACCAGGTCTTCCACAGCTTCTCGGCGGCCTTCCTGACAGGCGGCGCCTTCATGGTGGGCATCGCCGCCTTCCACCTGATGCGCAGGAAGCACATCCCGGTGATGCGGACCTCGCTCCGGCTCGGCCTGGTCACCCTCGCGGTCGGCGGCATGTTCACCGCCATCAGCGGCGACACCCTCGGCAAGGTCATGTACGAGCAGCAGCCCATGAAGATGGCCGCCGCCGAGGCGCTGTGGGACGGCGAGAGCCCGGCCCCGTTCTCCGTGTTCGCCTACGGGGACGTCGACGAGGGGCACAACAAGGTCGCCTTGGAGATACCCGGACTCCTGTCCTTCCTCGCCCACAGCGACTTCGACTCGTACGTGCCCGGCATCCACGACACCAACAAGACCCTCCAGGAGAAGTTCGGCCCGGGTGACTACAAGCCCATCGTCCCCGTCGCCTACTGGGGCTTCCGCTGGATGATCGGCTTCGGCATGGCGTCCTTCTCCCTCGGACTGCTGGGTCTGTGGCTGACGCGGAAGAAGTTCCTGCTGCCGGCCGCGCTGCGGACGGGGGAGGACGAGGTGCCCCATCTGGTGCTGCTGAGGAAGCCGCTCGGGCCGAGGTTCACCCGGCTGTACTGGCTCCTGGCCCTGTGGACGATGGCGTTCCCGCTGATCGCCAACTCGTGGGGCTGGATCTTCACCGAGATGGGCCGCCAGCCGTGGGTCGTGTACGGCGTGATGCAGACCCGGGACGCCGTCTCCCCCGGTGTCTCCCAGACCGAGATCCTCATCTCGATGATCACCTTCACCGTGCTGTACGCCATCCTCGCCGTCATCGAGGTCAAGCTGCTGGTGAAGTACGTGAAGGCCGGCCCGCCCGAGCTCAGCGAGGCCGACCTCAACCCGCCCACGAAGATCGGCGGCGGCTCCCGTGACGCCGACAAGCCGATGGCCTTCTCCTACTAGGCCCAGGGAGCCGCAGTCATGGAACTTCACGACGTCTGGTTCGTCCTCATCGCCGTCCTGTGGACCGGCTACTTCTTCCTGGAGGGCTTCGACTTCGGGGTCGGTGTCCTCACCAAGGTGCTCGCCCGCAACCGGCCCGAGCGGCGGGTGCTGATCAACACCATCGGCCCCGTCTGGGACGGCAACGAGGTCTGGCTGCTCACGGCCGCCGGCTCGACGTTCGCGGCCTTTCCCGAGTGGTACGCCACGCTCTTCTCCGGGTTCTATCTGCCGCTGCTGATCATCCTGGTCTGCCTGATCGTCCGGGGTGTCGCCTTCGAGTACCGGGTGAAGCGGCCCGAGGAGAACTGGCAGCGCAACTGGGAGCACGCGATCTTCTGGACCTCGCTGATCTCGGCTTTCCTGTGGGGCGTGGTCTTCGGCAACATCGTGCGGGGCGTGAAGATCGACCAGAACTTCGACTACGTCGGCGGCTTCTGGGATCTGTTCAGCCCGTACGTGCTGCTCGGCGGACTGGTGACGCTGACGCTGTTCACCTTCCACGGCGCGGTGTTCACGGCGCTCAAGACCGTGGGCGACATCCGGGAGCGGGCGCGGAAGCTGGCGTCGGGGCTCGGTCTGGTCACCGCCGCGCTGGCGCTGCTCTTCCTGCTGTGGACGCAGGTCGACGGCGGTGACGGCAAGAGCCTGGTCGCGTTGGTCGTGGCGGTCGGCGCGCTGGTCGCGGCGCTCGTGGCCAACCGGGCCGGGCGCGAGGGCTGGTCGTTCGCCCTGTCCGGCGTCACCATCGTGGCCACCGTGGCGATGCTCTTCCTGACGCTCTTCCCGAACGTGATGCCGTCCTCGCTCGACGCGGACTGGAACCTCACGGTCACCAACGCCTCGTCGAGCCTGTACACCCTGAAGATCATGACCTGGTGCGCGGCGATCGCCACTCCGGTCGTCATGGTCTACCAGGGCTGGACCTACTGGGTGTTCCGCAAGCGGATCGGCACGCAGCACCTCGCCGTCGACGCCACTCACTGAGTCCGCGAGGGGATGTGGTTCACCGTGTCGCGCGGCACCGCGTTGCGCGATGTTTCACGTGAAACACGTGAAGCGCATCTCCAGGACCGAAGGGCATGTTTCACGTGAAACCGATCGATCCTCGTCTCCTCAGGTACGCCCGGGCCACCCGGCTCTTCCTGGTGGCGGTCGTCGGCCTCGGTGCCGTCGGTGCGGGACTGGTCATCGCGCAGGCGATGCTCATCGCCGAGGTGGTGGTGGGGGCGTTCCAGCACGGCATGTCCGTCACCGAACTGCGCACTCCCCTGCTGCTGTTGGCGGCTGTCGCAGGAGGCCGTGCTCTGGTCTCCTGGCTCACCGAGCTCGCCGCGCACCGCGCGAGCGCGGCGGTGAAGTCGGAGCTGCGGGGGCGGTTGCTGGAGCGTGCCGTCACGCTGGGGCCCGGGTGGCTGAGCGGGCAGCGGACCGGATCACTGGTCGCCCTCGCCACGCGGGGAGTCGACGCGCTCGACGACTACTTCGCGCGCTACCTCCCGCAGCTGGGCCTCGCGGTGGTCGTGCCGGTGGCGGTGCTGGCGCGCATCGTCACCGAGGACTGGGTCTCGGCGGCCATCATCGTCGGGACCCTGCCGCTCATCCCGGTCTTCATGGTGTTGATCGGCTGGGCCACGCAGTCCCGGATGGACCGGCAGTGGCGGCTGCTGTCCCGGCTGTCCGGACACTTCCTGGACGTGGTGGCCGGTCTGCCGACCCTGAAGGTGTTCGGGCGGGCCAAGGCGCAGGCCGAGTCCATCCGGCGGATCACCGGCGAATACCGGCAGGCGACCATGCGGACGCTGCGGATCGCCTTCATCTCGTCCTTCGCACTGGAACTGCTGGCGACACTGTCGGTGGCCCTGGTCGCCGTGACCATCGGCATGCGGCTCGTGCACGGGGACATGGACCTGTACATCGGCCTGGTCATCCTGGTGCTCGCGCCCGAGGCCTATCTGCCGCTGCGGCAGGTGGGTGCGCAGTACCACGCGGCGGCGGAGGGGCTCGCCGCCGCCGAGGAGATCTTCTCGGTGCTGGAGACGCCGGTGCCGGAGCGGGGTTCCGCCGCCGTGCCGGCGGGCGGCCTGTCCTTCGAGGACGTCACGATGCGCTACCCCGGACGGTCGGCGGACGCCCTGACGGACGTGTCCTTCGCCGTCGAGCCCGGTGAGACGGTCGCGCTCGTCGGGCCGAGCGGTGCGGGCAAGTCGACCCTGCTCAACGCGGCGCTGGGGTTCGTGCGGCCCACCGCGGGCCGGGTCCTGGCCGGGGGAGTCGACCTGGCCGAGGCCGACCTGGAACAGTGGCGGTCGCGGATCGCGTGGGTGCCGCAGCGGCCGCACCTGTTCGCCGGGACGATCGCCGAGAACGTACGCCTCGCCCGGCCCGACGCCGACGATGCCGCCGTACGGCGGGCCCTGGGCGACGCGGGCGCGCTGGAGTTCGTGGACGCGCTGTCCGAGGGGGCCGGCACGGTGCTGGGCGAGGACGGGGCCGGGCTGTCCGCCGGGCAGCGGCAACGCCTCGCGCTGGCCCGGGCGTTCCTCGCGGACCGGCCGGTGCTGCTGCTCGACGAACCGACGGCGGCGCTCGACGGGGCGACCGAGGCCGAGGTCGTGGAGGCGGTGCGGCGACTGGCGGTGGGCCGGACGGTCCTGCTGGTGGTGCACCGGCCGGCGTTGCTGTCGGTGGCGGACCGGGTGGTACGGCTGGCGGAGCCGGTGTCCCCCGCACCGTCCAGGCAGCCCGCCGTCTCCCGCTCCCTTCCCGCGAGCGCCGGCCGGGAGGGCGCCGAGGCCGGCGAACTGGTCGTCGGGGGGACGCGCCCCGCGAGCGCCCCCGGCACGGTTCCGCTCGGGGACGGCGTCGGCGCCCCGGCCCCCGGTACGGCCGGAAGCGGTGTCCTGGCCCGGGTCCGGGCCATGTCCGGTGCCCGGCGGGGACGGCTGATGCTCGCCCTGCTGCTCGGCGCTCTCGCGCTCGGCAGTGCCGTCGGGCTGATGGCGACGTCCGGGTGGCTCATCTCGCGGGCCTCGCAGCAGCCGCCGGTGCTCTATCTGATGGTGGCCGTGACGGCGACGCGGGCCTTCGGGATCGGGCGGGCCGTCTTCCGGTACGCCGAGCGGCTCGTGTCGCACGACGCCGTGCTGCGGATGCTGGCCGACACCCGGGTCGCCGTGTACCGCCGACTGGAGCGGCTGGCGCCCGCCGGACTGCGGCGCACCCGCCGGGGCGACCTGCTCTCCCGGCTCGTCGCCGATGTGGACACCCTGCAGGACTACTGGCTGCGCTGGCTGCTGCCCGCCGGCGCGGCCGTGGCCGTGTCCGCCGCGTCCGTCGGTTTCACGGCCTGGCTGCTGCCGGAGGCCGGTGCCGCGCTCGCCGTCGGACTGCTGGCCGCGGGTGCCGGTGTCCCCCTGGTCACCGGCGCGGTGGCGCGGCGGGCCGAGCGCAGGCTGGCCCCCGCCCGGGGAGCGCTGGCCACGCGGGTGACCGACCTGCTCACCGGAACCGCGGAGCTGACCGTCGCCGGTGCCCTGCCCGGACGTACCGCCGAGGTGCGGCGCGCCGACCGGACACTCACCCGGATCGCCTCGCGCGCCGCCACCGCCACCGCGCTCGGCGACGGACTGACCGCGCTGGTCTCCGGCCTGACCGTCACCGCCACCGCCCTGGTGGGCACTCAGGCGGTCGCCGACGGGCGCCTGAGCGGTGTGGTCATGGCCGTCGTCGTCCTCACCCCGCTGGCCGCCTTCGAGGCCGTCCTCGGGCTGCCGCTCGCCGCGCAGTACCGGCAGCGGGTGCGCAAGAGCGCGGAGCGCGTGTACGAGGTGCTGGACGCGCCCGAGCCGGTCCGGGAACCGCAGCGGCACCGGCAGGCGCCCGTGTCGCCCTTCCCGGTCGTGGTGAAGGGCCTGGCCGCCCGCTACGCCGGGCAGGAGCGGGACGCGCTCACCGGAGTCGACCTCGTGCTGGAGGAGGGGCGCCGGATCGCCGTGGTCGGGCCGTCCGGGTCCGGCAAGACGACGCTCGCCCAGGTGCTGCTGCGCTTCCTGGACGTGGACGCCGGCTCGTACACGCTGGGCGGCGTGGACGCGTACGCGCTGGACGGCGACGACGTACGGCGGCTCGTCGGGCTGTGCGCGCAGGACGCGCACCTCTTCGACAGTTCGGTGCGCGAGAACCTCCTCCTGGCCAGGAAGGACGCGACCGAGGACGACCTGCGGGACGCGCTGCGGCGGGCCCGGCTGCTCGACTGGGCCGAGGGTCTGCCCGACGGGCTCGACACGCTGGTCGGCGAGCTCGGAGCACGGCTGTCCGGCGGGCAGCGGCAGCGTCTGGCGCTGGCCCGGGCCGTGCTGGCCGACTTCCCGGTCCTCGTGCTCGACGAGCCCGCCGAACACCTCGACCTGCCGACGGCCGACGCGCTCACCGCCGACCTGCTGGCCGCCACCGAGGGCCGTACGACCCTGCTCATCACCCACCGGCTGGCCGGTCTCGCGGCGGTGGACGAGGTGATCGTGCTGGACGAAGGACGGATCGTGCAGCGGGGCACGTACGCGGAACTGACGTCGGCGCAAGGGCCGTTGCGGAGGATGGCGGAGCGGGAGGAGCAAGCGGATCTGCTGGCGGGGGCGCGGTAGGCGGCGCGGCTGCCCGCAGGTCCGCACGCCCGTGACGATCCCGCCCCGCTGAGCCATCTGCCGCAACCTGTCCCCCACCCGTACCACATGAACAGGACCGCACCCCTGCCGCGGGGACACGATGGCTGACATGCGCTCACCTCGCCGTCACCCGCTGCTCGTTCCGGCGCTGCTGTGCGCGTTCGCCGTGCTCGCGGCCCGGCCCACCGACGCCGCCGACGGAGGGGACGAGGGCGCCCATGGCGGCCCGGGGACCGGGACCAGCGCTCAGGTGGCCCGGTTGTACGAGGACGCGGCCGTGGCGTCACAGCAGTACGAGGCGGGGCGGCGCGAGGCCGGGGAGCAGCGGGCGCGGGCGCTGCGGCTGGAGGCGCTTCTCGACCGGGAGCGGCGGGAGATCGCCGTGATGCGCGAGGACCTGGGCCGGATCGCACGGGCCCAGTACCGCAGCGGCGGCGGACTGCCGCTGACCGCGCAGATCATCCTCGCGGACAGCCCCGGCGAGCTGATGCGGGGTCAGCACGTGTTCTCCCAGACGCATCTTGCCGTCCACAACGCGATCGACAAGAGCCGACGGGCGGAGAGGCGGCTCGCCGCGGACGAGGCGAAGGCCGCGGCGGCCTGGCGGACGCTGGAGCAGCGCAACACGGAACTCGCCGACCTGAAGAAGGACATCGAGCAGAAGCTCGACCAGGCGCGAGGGCAGTTGCAGGGTCAGGCCGACGCCTCCGTCACGGCCGGTGCCTGCCGCGGTGCCGTCCGGCTGGACCAGGCGCAGGCGGCGGCCGCCACGAGCGCCTGGGTCGCCCCGGTGGCCTCGTACGAACTGTCCGCCGGCTTCGGCAGCGGCGGTGCCCGATGGGTCAGTCGGCACACCGGGCAGGACTTCGCGGTGCCGATCGGCACGCCGGTCCGGGCGGTCGGTGCGGGACGGGTGGTGAAGGTGTCGTGCGGGGGCGCCTTCGGCATCGAGATCGTCGTGGAGCACGCGGGGGGCTACTACACGCAGTACGCCCATCTCGCCGCCGTCGCCGTCGACCAGGGCGAGCGGGTGAGCCCCGGCCAGTGGATCGGGCAGTCGGGCACCACCGGCAACTCCACCGGCCCGCACCTGCACTTCGAGGTGCGGGTCACGCCGGGGATGGGCTCGGCGGTGGATCCGGTGTCATGGCTGTCGGCGCGAGGGGTCGCGCTGTAGGCCCGCGTCGGCCTACGGGCCGGAGCCCCGCCGGGACACGGTCACCCTCGTTCCTCCAGCAGCCGCTCGATCACGACCGCCACCCCGTCCTCGTTGTTGGCCACGGTCCGGCCGGAGGCCGCGGCCAGCACATCGGGGTGCGCGTTGCCCATCGCGTACGACCGGCCCGCCCACGTCAGCATCTCGACGTCGTTCGGCATGTCCCCGAACGCGACGACCTCCTCGTGCGAGATACCGCGCTCGGCGCAGCACAGGGCGAGCGTGCTGGCCTTGGACACCTCGGGGCCGCTGATCTCCAGCAGGGCGCTGGGGCTGGAGCGGGTGACGTTGGCGCGCTCGCCGATGGCCAGGCGGGCGAGGGTGAGGAAGGCGTCGGGGTCGACCGTGGGGTGGTAGGCGAGGATCTTGAGCACCGGCTCGGCGGACCCGGGACCGTCCGGCGCCAGCAGTTCCTCGGCCGGTGCCAGCTCGTCGGGGATCTCCATGTGCAGCTTCGGATAGTCCGGCTCCTGGTGGAAGCCGTAGGTCTGCTCCACCGCGTACACCGTGCCGGGCGCCGCCTCACGCAGCAGCCGTACGGCGTCCAGCGCGTTCTGCCGCGCCAGCTCCCGCACCTTCACGAACCGGTGCGCGCCCGGGCCGCCGTGCAGGTCGACCACCGCCGCGCCGTTGCCGCAGATGGCCAGGCCGTGGCCGTGGACGTGCTCGCTGACGACGTCCATCCAGCGGGCCGGGCGGCCGGTGACGAAGAAGACCTCGATGCCCGCCTTCTCGGCGGCCGCGAGGGCCGCGACGGTGCGGGGGGAGACCGACTTGTCGTCGCGCAGCAGGGTGCCGTCGAGATCGGTGGCGATCAGGCGCGGCGGGACGGTGGCGGCCGGGGTCTCGGGCTGTCGAGTCGCTGAGGTCACCCGGCCATTCTCCTGCAGATCTTGCGCACGACCGTGCAGGAGTCGGCACATGTGAGTCTTCTCCGCCCGGCGCAGCCGGTCATCCCAGCTGAGCCGGTGCTTCCATGGCGATCTGCTCGAAGACCTTCTCGTCCGCGGCGAAGTCCGAGTCCGGGATCGGCCAGTGGATCACGATCTCGGTGAAGCCCAGGTCCTGGTGGCGGCCCGCGAAGTCCACGAACGCGTCGAGGGACTCGAGCGGACGGCCGCGGTCCGGGGTGAACCCGGTCAGCAGGGTCTTGTCCAGCTCCCGCACGTCCCGCCCGAGCGCGGCGCACGAGTCGGCCAGCTTCTCGATCTGTCCGCGCATGGCTCGCATCGACTGTTCGGGAGTACCGGTCTCGTACAGCTTGGGGTCACCGGTGGTCACCCAGGCCTGCCCGTACCGGGCGGCGAGTGCGAGCCCGCGCGGGCCGGTCGCGGCCACCGCGAAGGGCAGCCGGGGGCGCTGCACGCAGCCGGGGATGTTGCGCGCCTCGTGCGCGGAGTAGTGGTCGCCCTCGTACGACACCCCCTTCGGGCCGTCCTCGGACAGCAGCCGGTCCAGGAGCGGCACGAACTCGGCGAGGCGGTCGGCCCGCTCGCGCGGGGTCCACGGCTCCTGCCCGAGCACGGTGGCGTCGAAGCCGGTGCCGCCCGCGCCGATACCGAGCGTGATCCGCCCGCCGGAGATGTCGTCGAGGGAGATCAGCTCCTTGGCGAGGGTCACCGGGTGCCGGAAGTTCGGCGAGGTCACCAGGGTGCCCAGACGCAGGTGCTCGGTGACGCCCGCGGCGGCGGTCAGCGTCGGCAGGGCACCGAACCAGGGCCCGTCCCGGAAGGTGCGCCAGGAGAGGTGGTCGTAGGTGTAGGAGGCGTGGAACCCGAGGTCTTCGGCGCGCTGCCAGAGTTTCTGTCCCTCGCTCCACCTGTGGATGGGCAGGATCACGGTGCTCAGTCGCATGCCTACGACCCTATGCTCCGGTGACTGCGGCAACGGCAGCACCGGACATCCCCGGCTGGGGTCGCCTTCAGCCCTCGCGGGAGCGCGCGAAGACGCGGGCGGGCTCCTGCTCCCAGGTCCAGTCCGCGGCCGTACAGCGGAACGGCACGCGTCGGCGAGCAGGTCCGACCTTGACGACATGGCCCGGCTGGGCGGTGACCGGGTCCGGCTCATCGGCGTCTGAGTACGGAAGTGCCGCTCTGGGTCGAGCGAATGCGGAGCGTCGTGTTTCACGTGAAACGTGCGCACAGGGTCACCGCACTCGTCCGCCCAGCCAGGGACTGAGCCTGATCATCGGCACGTACTTTTTGTGCTTACGGTCGCCGGGCAACGGCACGATCAGGAAGTAGCCGGGCGGGAAACGACGGGCCCGCACGTAGGCGAGGTCGCCGAAGAGGGAGCATGCCGGAGGAGGGGTCAGTGCCGCTCGGGAAACCGCAGGTACCGCGGGGGTACGGCCCGGGTGAGCCACACCCCGTTGGCGCTGACGTGGAAGACATGGCCGTCGCCGTGCATGGCGCCTGAGTCCACCGACAGCACCACGGGGCGGCCGCGGCGAGCGCCGACGCGTGCGGCCGTCTCCCGGTCGGGGGAGAGGTGCACGTCGTGCCGGTTCATCGGCCGCAGTCCTTCCGCGCGGATGGCGTCCAGGTGGCGGTCCACGGTGCCGTGGTAGAGGTACGGCGGCGGGGTCGCGGGTGCCAGTCCGAGGTCGACCTCGACGCTGTGCCCCTGGCTGGCGCGGATCCGGGTGCCGTCGATCGCGAAGCGCTGCTTGTCGTTGGCGGCGACCACATGGTCCAGTTCCTCGCGCGTGAACCGGAATCCGTGCGTGGCCGCCGCGTCGATCAGGGTGTCGATCTCGACCCAGCCGCCCTCGTCGAGCGTGAGCCCGATCCGCTCCGGCTGGTGCCGCAGGTGCTTCGAGAGGTACTTCGACACCTTCACGGTGCGTCTCTCGTCGCTCGCTCTTTCGTTCATCCCGCCAGCGTGCCGGGAGAGACGTGAATCACGCGAATGATTTTGCCTCCGATGTTTGATCCACAGCCAAGTGTAGTTATCCACAGGGGAATTGGCGATTCTGTGGACAACCCTCCTTGGATTCAGGGAATTTGACCAACGTCGGCCGACGGTATGGGGCTTGTGGTCAGCCGGTCCAAGGCCCGGGCGCGCACTTCCCGTTCGGCGGCCAAGGCGATGAACTCCGCCGCCCGCTCCTCGCCAACCAGCTGCTCCACCGCCCGCATTGTGCGGGCGGGGAGCGAGACGGAACGCTTCCGGTCCGGCGGATCCGGCGCCTCTTGTGAACCTAGGTGCATCCGCAGGTGGCGTACCGCGAACAGGCGCATGGCGCGGGAGAGTTCCGCGTCCACCGTCTGCTGGGCAAGGGGACGCAGTCGTCGTACGAGGGCCGCCGCCGCGGTCGCGTCCGCGTCGCTCGGACGGTGCGATCCGTCGAGGTGGCGCGCGAAGACGTGGTCCGTGGTGAACTCCAGTAAACGGGAGGCGATGTGCTCCACCTGGCCCCTCAACTCCCGGAGGTGGCCCGAGATCTCGGACAGCGGCACACCCGCCGCGTGCAACTCGACGGCCACAGTGAGCTCTTGCGGGCTCGGTACGAGGTAGACCTCGTCGTCGCCGGGGACCGGCTCCAGCACGCCCAGCTCCACGGCCTCGGCGACCGCCGCGTCGTCCGGGGTGCCGCCGAACCGCTCGTCCAGCTCGGCGCGTGAGATCCGTACCGCCTCCTCGTCGGTCCACGGACCGTCGACTTCGGCGACCAGCCCGAGCACCCCGCCCAGGCCCCGGCCCGCGTCCCAGGCCTCCAGGAGTTCCTTGATGGAGGCCAGGGTGTAGCCGCGGTCGAGGAGGCCGGCGATCTGGCGCAGACGCACGAGGTGGGCGTCCGCGTAGACGTTGGCACGGCCGCGGCGCTCGGGGCGGGGCAGCAGACCGCGGTCCTGGTACGCGCGGATGGTGCGGACCGTCGCACCGCTGAGGTGCGCGAGGTCCTCGATCCGGTAGACGGGGGGTTCGGGCCGATGGGCGGAGCTTGCGGGTGGGCGGGCGGAGCTTTCGGCTGGAGGGGCGGGCTGTCCTTCGGACAGTCCCTGGGGCCGCTGGGCCGGCGGCTGTCCGGCCTGGCGGGCAGGCGGCTGTTCGGCCTGGCGGGCAGGCGGCTGTCCGGCTCGGTCGGGAGCCGCCCGGTGCGCGGCCGTCCGGTGGCTCACAGCGGTGGCTCCAGTCGGGCGATCCGCCGCAGCACTCTGGGCGCGAAGCGGGACATGAGGTAGGCACCGCGCGCCTCGGGCGTCACCGGGACGATCGCGTCACCCCGCACGACCGCCCGCAGGATCGCGTCGGCGACCTTCTCCGGCGGGTAGTTGCGCAGTCCGTACAGGCGGGCGGTCCGCCTCTGGAGCCGCTTCTCCTCCTCGTCGTCGACGCCGGCGAAGTGCGCGGTCGAGGTGATGCTGGTGTTGACGAAGCCGGGGCAGACCGCCGTGACCCCGATGTCCAGGGCGGCCAGCTCCGCTCGCAGGCACTGGCTCAGCATCAGCACCGCCGCCTTGGAGGTGCTGTAGGCGGGCAGCGCCCTGGAGGGCTGGTACGCCGACGCCGAGGCGACGTTGACGATGTGGCCGCCCTGCCCGCGCTCCGCCATCTGCCTTCCGAACAGCCGGCAGCCGTGGATCACGCCCCACAGGTTGACGTCGAGGACCTTCTTCCAGTCCTCCGGGGTGGTGTCGAAGAAGGACCCGGACAGGCCGATGCCGGCGTTGTTCACCAGGACGTCCACCACGCCGTACTCGGCGGCGACCTTCGCGGCGAGTTTCTCCATGGCCTGCTCGTCGGAGACGTCGACCGTCTCGGCCCGGGTCTCGGGCGCGCCGAGCAGCCGGGACAGCTCGGCGGTACGCGCCGCGGCCTGCGCGTCCCGGTCGACGGCCACCACGCGCGCGCCGGCCTCGGCGAACGCGAACGCCGTGGCCCGGCCGATGCCACTGCCCGCGCCGGTGATCAGCACGAGCTGCCCGCCGAACCGCTCGGCGTACCGCCCGGTCGCTCCCCTCGGGGAGTTCCCGTTCTCCACGGACGTCACGAACTCCGTGACCCAGGCAGCCAGTTGGTCGGGACGGGTGCGCGGCACCCAGTGCTTGGCCGGGAGCGTGCGCCGGGTCAGCCGCGGGGCCCACAGGTGCAGGTCGTCGTAGAGCCTCTCCGACAGGAACGCGTCCCCGAGGGGTGTGATGAGCTGCACGGGCACGTGCGCGTACGCGTCCGGGCGCGGACGGCGCAGCCGGGGGCGGACGTTGTCCCGGTACAGCCACACCCCGTGCGCCGCGTCCGTGGGCAGCGACGAGGTCGGGTAGTCGCCGCCGGGGACCTTCTCGACGCGCTCCAGGATGCGCGGCCAGCGCTTGCCGAGGGGGCCGCGCCAGGCCAGTTCGGGCAGCACGGGCGTGTGCAGCAGGTACACGTACCAGGACTTGGCGCCCTGGCCCAGCAGTTGGCCGATCCGGCGCGGAGTGGGGCGCTTGAGGCGCTTGTTGATCCAGTGGCCGAAGTGGTCGAGGGACGGCCCGGACAGGGAGGTGAAGGAGGCGATGCGGCCCTCGGTGCGCCTCACCGTGACGAACTCCCAGGACTGCACCGAGCCCCAGTCGTGCCCCACCAGGTGCACCGGCCGGTGGGGGCTGACCGCGTCGGCGACGGCCAGGAAGTCGTCCGTGAGCTTCTCCAGTGTGAACCCGCCGCGCAGCGGCCGCGGCGCCGTGGACCGGCCGTGGCCGCGGACGTCGTACAGGACGACGTGGAAGCGCTCGGCCAGCCGGGAGGCGACCTCGGACCACACCTCCTTGCTGTCCGGGTAGCCGTGCACCAGGACGACCGTCGGCGCCGAGGGGTCTCCCAGCTCGGCGACACACAGTTCGACCCCGCCGGTCCGTACCCGGCGTTCCCGCGCGCCCCGTGGTCCCGCCTGCGACAAGCCCGTCACCTCTCCTCCGCCCAGCGCCGCGTGTGCGGCAGGTCGTCGTCCAGCCAGAAGGCGCTCTGCTCGGGGTCCCGGGAGTCGGTGACGACCAGGAGCTCCTCGAACTTCGCGCCCGTGCCCCGGAAGCCCAGATGGGGTTCGACCGCCCACAGGCCCGGGTGCGGCGGGTGGTCGGAGAAGCGGTACGGCGACCACAGCGGGGACCAGCCCTCGCGATGACCGTGCAGCGCGTCGCCCGCCAGCCCTTTGAGGGCCTGGGTGCCGAACCCGAAGAGCCGCGGTGACCAGCGGCGCTCCCGAACCCGTCCCACCTTGTGCGCGATCACACCGAACGGGTACGCGCGATGCCGGTTGGCGTAACCCTGGCGGACCATGAGGCGGTCCACCTCCTCGTAGATCTCCCGCAGCGGACGGCGTTCGCGCGCCGAGGTCAGGATCAGCGCGCGATGTGCCTTCAGGTCGGCCGTCAGCCGCTCCTGCACCGGGTTGCTCCCCAGGGAGGCCGAGAACCCGATGTCGGCGGTGAAGCCCCTGTACACCGGAGCCATGTCCAGGATGAACGGCATACCCGGCTCCAGCCGGCGGTCGGTCGGGAAGAACTGCACCGGCACCCGGAAGCCCACGAACGCCGTGCGGTCCCCGAACCAGGCGAAGGGCAGATGGAGCCAGTCCCGCACGCCCCGCTCACGCAGCCAGGAGCGCTGCATCCGCGCCGCCTCCCGCTCGGTCACCCCGGGCCGCAGCCGGGCCGCGACCGCCTCGGCGCACTCGTACGCCAGCCGCTGGGCCCGCCTGAATCCCCGCAGCTCCGCGGAGAGCTCTTCCGTCACCGTCGTGGTCATGCCAGCGCCCACCTGTCCAGGCCGGCTCACGCCGACCGCGGTACGTGCCCGTAACCTGACACTGGCGAATGTGACAGTCGTCGCAGGCCGCGTCAACAGGCCCGTGCCGGCCTGTGGACAACCGGGCGGATGTGGATATCCGGCCCGGCGTTGTTCGACCCCGGGGGGACCCCTAGGTGTGTTGACCCGTGAGGTTGGGGACGCGGCTGGCGGGTGGTTGGCCGTTCAGCGCGGTGTGTCCGCGGTGGTGATTGTAGGTGTGCAGCCAGTCGGGGAAGGCGTCGCGTCGTTCCTGCTCTGAGCGGTAGGGGCGGGCGTAGGCCCACTCGTCGAGCAGGGTGCGGTTGAAGCGTTCGACCTTGCCGTTTGTCTGGGGCCGGTAGGGCCGGGTGCGCTTGTGGGTGATCCCGGCCGCGGTGAGGGCGTCGCGCCAGTCGCGGGAGCGGTAGCAG
>NZ_JBSFTY010000015.1:106931-113925 GCF_053591515.1 Streptomyces sp. NPDC003011 | reverse complement strand
AGTCCATCCGGACCTCCAGCGGCACGTCCGGCGCGGTCGACGCCAGCAGCCGCTCCAGCGCCGTCAGTTCGGCCACGTTGTTGGTGGCCGTGCCGGGCGGGCGAGGCCCGCCGGGGCGGTCTCCGCCAGCGGCACCCCGTAGCGGGCCAGCCGCAGCGGCATCAGGCTCTCCACCGGGGCCTTGCGGCGCCAGGCCCGGCCGAAGCGGGAGCGCAGCCGGGCCTGGTAGACGAGACGTTCCTGCTCCAGCTTGATGACCTGCTCGTAGGAACGCAGTTCCCACAGCTTCATGCGGCGCCACAGGAGGAACGTGGGCAGCGGGGAGAGCAGCCAGCGGGTGAGCCGGACGCCCTCCATGTGCTTGTCGGCGGTGATGTCGGCCATGCGGCCGATCGCGTGCCGGGCCGCCTCGACCGAGACCACGAACAGGATCGGGATCACCGCGTGCATGCCCACGCCCAGCGGATCCGGCCAGGCCGCCGCGCCGTTGAACGCGATCGTCGCCGCCGTCAGCAGCCACGCCGTCTGGCGCAGCAGCGGGAAGGGGATGCGGATCCAGGTCAGCAGCAGGTCCAGGGCCAGCAGGACGCAGATGCCCGCGTCGATGCCGATCGGGAACACGTAACTGAAGTTCCCGAAGCCCTTCTGGAGGGCCAGCTCGCGGACGGCCGCGTACGAACCGGCGAAGCCGATGGCGGCGATGATCACGGCACCGGCCACGACCACGCCGATGAGAACGCGGTGCGTGCGTGTCAGCTGCAGTGGCGCGGCCACCCGTACTCCCCTCCCAGTGCGTGTTGTTGCGCGCAACAGAGTGGCACATGTGTGCGTCGGACGTGTTGTCGGTCTGTCGGGAGCCCGGTTCCCGCGCAGGGCCGGGCTCCGTCAACCAGCCGGGCCGAGCCGCCCGTCGGGGTCCGGTGTGACAGTCAGCTCTTCTTCGCCGCCGAGGAGGACGGGGACGCGCTCGCCGAGGGCGACGCCGGCTTCGACGCGGACTTCGACGCCGACTCCGAGGGGGACGCGCTCTTCGACGCCGACGGCGTGCCGCTCGCCTTGCCCTCGCCGCTCGCCTCGCCCTCGCCGTTCGCCGACGACACCGCGGCCACCGCCTCCTTGGCCGCCTTCTGGGCGAGCTTGGTCAGGCTCGCGGCGCTCGGAGTCTTCTCACCGGCGAGACCCGCGCCGTTGTAGTCGACCGTGACGACGACGTTCTCGACCCGTGTGACGACCGTCTGCTGCTTGAAGGAGCCTTCCTTCTTCTTCAGGTCGTAGGTCACCGTCGTCGCCTCGTCGCCCGTCCCGGCGAGCGGCTGCGACTTCGCGTTCTTCGCGCCCTCCGCCGAGCGGGCTTCCTGGACCTGCGTGGCGTAGTACGCCTGCGCCTGCTCGTCGCCCGAGCCGCGCGAGGTGTCCGACTCGAAGCGCAGCAGGGACACGTTCAGCCAGCGGAACTGGGAGCCCTTGACGCCGTTGTTGTCGAGACTGGTCCAGGAACAGCTGGCCCGTGCCGCCGTGTCGTCGGAGGTGCCCTCCTTGCCGGACTTCCCCTTCGGCACGAGCTCGCCCAGGGTCTTCTTCGAGAGCACCGCGCACGGCTCCGGAAGCGAGTCGTACGCCGCCGCCTGCACCGTCGGCGACGGGCTCGCGGACACCGTCGCCCCCGCGCCGCTCGTGCTCGTGCTGCCGGCGTCGTCGGAGCCGGAGTCCGAGGAGCAGCCGGCGACGATCAGCATCACGGGGACGGCCGCCGCGCCGACAAGGACGCGGCTGAGGCTCTTCGCCCGCCCCTCGCGCCGGTCCCGCTCGTCATTCCCCCACTGCCTCAACGGCGTGGGAGGGGCCCCCATGTCTCGCTGTGCTGGTCGCTGCATGGTTCCTTCACTCATGACGCTTGTGATTCCTGCCGTCGGATCGGGTCCGAGGGGCCACGGTACGCGGTGGGGAAGCTGTGCGGCCTTGCTTCATCCGCTTCGTGCGGAGGGGTGAGGGGCCGGTGAAGAGGGGTCAGCCGCTCAGCGAGTCGGCCAGCTGCGCGGCCAGTTTCCGGGCCTTGTCCTGCATTTCCTTGCTGTCCGGGGCCACTCCGACGGTCGCCGGCTGCTCCATGTACTCGATCGTGACGATCACGTTCGACGTGCGGAACGCCACAGTCACCGTGCGCTGCCGGGCCGTCGAACCGGAACTGCTCAACACGTCGTCCAGGAACGCCTCGTCACCGAACCCGTCGAGGAGCCTGGGCTGGAGATCGGTCGGCGCGGCGGAGGCCGAGGACGTCGGGGACGCGGACGAGGAAGCAGCCGACGAGGAAGAGGAGGCCGACGAGGACGCCGAGGCGGCGTCGGTCGGCGTGGCCGCGGGACTGGGGGAGCCTGAGGTGTTCTCGTCGGCGCTCTCCTCGCCGCTCCCGAAGTCGGCCGTGGCGCTGGGGCTCACCGCCTCCGGGAGGTCGGCCGCTTCCTGCATCGTCGCGAAGAGCTGCTGCGCCTGGCTGTCGTCGCTCACGGAGGTGTCGTACGACACCACCCGCTCGAAGTCGACGAGCAGATGGTCGGTGGCGTCCGTGGACTCCACCTTCCAGCGGCAGCCGACCTTGCGGTCGGTGTCGAACGTGGGGGTCGCCCCGCCCGCGTACGCCTTCTCCCGCTGCTGCTCGTCGGTGATCTGCCGGATACCGGGCAGGAGGGAGTCGAGGGTGTCCTGGCCGACCGAGCCGCAGGGTTCCGGGAGCGTGCGGTACCGGCCCGGCTGGGCGGCGGCGGACGCGGTGCCGGCGTCGCCGGGGTTCGCGTCGTCCGTCGTGCCGTCGTCCCCCGAACTGCCGGTGCAGCCGGCCAGCAGGGCCGCGAGGAGCGCGGCGACGCCGGGTACGTACGCCTTCCGCTGCACGGTCAGGCCCCTCTCGACGGGTGGTCGACGGTGTGGTCGACGGTGTGGATGCGGTTGAGGTTCTCAGTGTCCCCGCTGGTTATTCGCTTGCCGCACGGGGGCGCCCGCTGGAGACAATGTGTATCGCACGCATGGCCGTGGACGCCGGTCCGTTGTCCCTTTTCATCGACCTTGGCGCCGGTTTTGCGATTCGATACTTCTGTTGTTTTTCCGGGGGAATGAGAGCGATATGTCGTACGTGGAGATGCCGGGCGCGAAGGTCCCGATCCGTATGTGGGCCGACCCCGCGACCGTGGAGGAAGGCGCGCTCCAGCAGCTGCGCAACGTGGCGACCCTGCCGTGGATCAAGGGTCTGGCGGTCATGCCGGACGTGCACTACGGGAAGGGCGCGACGGTCGGGTCGGTCATCGCGATGCGGGGAGCCGTGTGTCCCGCGGCGGTCGGGGTCGACATCGGCTGCGGGATGTCGGCGGTCAGGACCTCCCTGACGGCGAACGACCTTCCCGGGGACCTGTCGCGGCTGCGGTCGAAGATCGAGCAGGCGATCCCGGTGGGGCGGGGGATGCATGACACTCCCGTCGAGCCGGGGCGCTTCCACGGGCTGGCCACCGCGGGGTGGGACGACTTCTGGGGTCGGTTCGACGGGGTCGCGGAGGCGGTCAGGTTCCGTCATGAGCGCGCCGGAAAGCAGATGGGAACGCTCGGCAGCGGCAATCACATGATCGAGGTGTGCCTCGACGAGTCGGACTCGGTCTGGCTCATGCTGCACTCCGGATCCCGGAACATCGGCAAGGAACTGGCTGAGCACCACATCGGTGTCGCTCAGAAGCTTCCGCACAACCAGGGTCTCGTCGACCGTGATCTTGCGGTGTTCGTGTCGGACACCCCGCAGATGGCCGCGTACAGGAACGACCTGTACTGGGCGCAGGAGTACGCCAGGTACAACCGCACGATCATGATGGCGCTCCTGAAGGACGTGATGCGCAAGGAGTTCAAGAAGGCGAAGCCGGCATTCGAGGATGAGATCTCCTGCCATCACAACTACGTGGCGGAGGAGCGGTACGAAGGCATGGACCTACTGGTCACGCGTAAGGGGGCGATCCGTGCGGGTTTTGGCGAGTACGGGATCATCCCCGGCTCGATGGGCACCAGCTCCTACATCGTGAAGGGGCTCGGGAACGAGAAAGCCTTCAACTCGGCTTCGCACGGGGCGGGCAGGCGTATGAGCAGGAACGCCGCGAAGCGCCGGTTCACGGTGCGGGATCTGGAGGAGCAGACGCGGGGCGTCGAGTGCCGTAAGGACACCGGGGTTTTGGACGAGATTCCGGCCGCCTACAAGAACATCGACCAGGTGATGGCGCAGCAGCGGGATCTCGTCGAGGTGGTGGCGAAGCTGAAGCAGTTCATCTGTGTGAAGGGCTGATGGGTGAGGCTCCGGTCCGGGCCGGAGCCTCACACGGCCGGTCATCGATCGGTCGGCACCGGGCGGGACGTGGCCGGTGCGCGTGCGCCAGAGGCGGAGGGAGCGGCTCTTCGCCGTTCGGCGTTCGGGCGACGTGCGGGTGATCGGCTGCCGCCGGCCCCGGACGCCACCGCCTCGACGAGGAGACGAAGAACGAACGCCCCAGTGGACAACGAACGCCCCAGCGGAGTGGGCACGCGGGACATCAGCGGTCCCGGTGGACCTTCGTGTTGGAGGCCTGGGCGCGGGGGCGGACGATCAGGAGGTCGATGTTGACGTGGCTGGGGCGGGTCACCGCCCAGGTGATGGTGTCGGCGACGTCGTCGGCGGTGAGGGGCTCGGCCACCCCCTCGTAGACCTTCTCCGCCCGCTCCTTGTCGCCGCCGAAGCGGGTGAGCGCGAACTCGTCCGTGCGGACCATGCCGGGCGCGATCTCGATGACCCGGACCGGGCGGCCGACGATCTCCAGGCGCAGGGTCTCGGCGAGGACGTGCGTGCCGTGCTTGGCGGCGACATAGCCCGCGCCGCCCTCGTAGGTGCCGTGCCCGGCGGTGGAGGAGACGACGACGATCGTGCCGTCGCCGCTCGCGTCCAGCTTGGGGAGCAGGGCCTGGGTGAGGTTGAGGGTGCCGATGACGTTGGTCTCGTACATCGTGCGCCAGTCGGCCGGGTCGCCGGTGGCCACCGGGTCGGCGCCGAGCGCTCCGCCCGCGTTGTTGACCAGCACGCCGATCGTCTGGAAGGCGGAGGCGAACTCGTCCACGGCCGTGCGGTCCGTGACGTCCAGCGGGTACGCCGTCGCCTGGTGGCCGGCCGTGTTGATCTCCTCGGCCAGTGCCTCGATGCGGTCCTTGCGGCGGGCGGTGAGGACGACGCGGTAGCCGGCGGCGGCCAGTTGCCGGGCCGTGGCGGCGCCGATTCCGCTGCTGGCACCGGTGACGACGGCGATGCGGGAGGCGGCGGACGGTGCGGCGGTGGCCATGGACTGCTCCTCGGGCGGGGCGGACGGGGCGGACGGGGCGGACGGGGCGGGCGGGCGGGGCGAAAGCCTGTCCGGCCAGGATAGGCGGGTGGCGTGGACGGACGGGCTGTGGTCCCCGGGTCCGCGGACGGCGTCCGCAGGGGTGCGGTGGGACAATGAGGTGGGTGATCCCCTGACTTCAGTGGAGGTGGATCATGGGACAGGCACGCGAGGTCATGGACCGGCTCACGGAGGCGCTGACCACGCATCCCGATCCGAGGGCCATCGGCGAGCTGTACGCCGAGGACGCGGTCGCCTTCACCCCCGACGAGGGGGAGATCCGCGGGCGCGAGCAGATCATCGAGTACTGGCGGCAGATGACGGAGGCGGTCCCCGAGGCCACGTTCGAGACCCTGCACGCGTACGAGGCCGGCGACACGGCCATCGACGAGGGCGTCTTCAGGGGGCGGAACACGGGGCCGCTGCACCTGCCCAACGGGGAGACCCTCCCCGCGACCCAGAAGGAGATCAGCATCCGCGGGGTGGACATCGCCACGGTCAGGGACGGCCGGATCGTGGACTACCGGCTCTACTTCGACGAGATGGAGTTCCTTGGGCAGTTGGGGCTGCTGCCCGACGATCAGCCGTGACCGTACGTCCCCGACGATCAGCCGTGACCGTACGTCCCCGACGATCAGCCGTGACCGTACGTCGTGACGGTACGTCCGTTCAGTCGCCCCGCGGCGCGTACATGATGACCGCCATGCCCGCGAGGCAGATCAGCGCGCCCGTGACGTCCCAGCGGTCCGGGCGGTAGCCGTCCGCGGCCATCCCCCAGGCCAGCGAGCCGGCGACGAAGACACCGCCGTACGCGGCGAGGATGCGGCCGAACTCCGCGTCCGGCTGGAGTGTGGCGACGAAGCCGTACGCGCCGAGGGCCAGGACGCCCGCGCCGATCCAGGTCCAGCCGCGGTGCTCGCGCACGCCCTGCCAGACCAGCCAGGCGCCGCCGATCTCGAAGAGGGCGGCGACGACGAAGAGGGCGGCGGAGCGGAGCACGGACATGAGGGCAGCTTCGCATGCCGGGTCCGCCGGTGGGCCTGCGGTGTGATCCGGCACCGCGTCACCTGTTGGACGGCGCCTGTCCGTCGCTGCGCGTGGGATACATCCGTACGACCACGGTGGAGTGAGGGAGTGGGCGGTATGCGGATTCTCGCGGTGTGCGCGGCGGCCATGGCGGCCATGGCGGTCGTCGGTGGGGCGGTTCCGGTCGCGGGGGCCGAGGGGGTTCCGGAGGCCGATCTCGCCTACCACGGCTCCGCCTCGATGTCCGGGGGCCGGGTCGACGTGCGGTTCACTCCGCGCAACCACGGTCCGTCGGCGGTGCCGGACGCGACGGTCCGGCTGCGCTGGTCGGAGCCGTTGGCGGACGAGCAGGAGCTGTCCGAGGGGTGCGCGCGGTCGGGTGAGCGCGTGGTGGTGTGCCGGGTGGGTGCGCTGGCCGCGGACGAGGCGGGGGAGCGGATCGGTCTGGGGGTACGGCTGCGGGAGGCGCCGTCGGAGGTGCTGCTGGAGCTGGACACGGTGTGGAGCGGCGGGGCGGTGGACGGGAACCGGGCGAACGATCAGCAGCGGGTGCTGGTGCTGGACACCGGGGACGCGTACTACTTCTGAGTGCCGTA
>NZ_JBSFTY010000015.1:0-106835 GCF_053591515.1 Streptomyces sp. NPDC003011 | reverse complement strand
CGGAGTGCCGGAGTGCCGGAGTGCCGGAGTGCCGGAGTGCCGGAGTGCCGGAGTGCCGGAGTGCCGGAGTGCCGGAGTGCCGGAGTGCCGGAGTGCCGGAGTGGGCCCAGCTCGTGGCGGCTTCGGCGTCGTAGCGGTCCCGTGCGTCGCGGACCTCCTCGATGGGGGAGCCGCTGGACGACGATGCGGACGGCCGGGTGCGGGACCACGTGCGAGGGCGGGACCCGGGACACGGGGGACCCGGGACCCGGATTACGGAGGAGGCGGACGGAATCGGAATACAGGGGAGGGCGCGACCGTTCACCGGTATAGTTGAACGGTCAACAACTTGGAGGTTGAGCGACCATGCAGTTCGGGATCTTCAGCGTCGGCGACGTCACGCCGGACCCGACCACGGGCCGTACGCCGACCGAGCGCGAGCGCATCAAGGCCATGGTCGCCATCGCGCTGAAGGCCGAGGAGGTCGGTCTCGACGTCTTCGCGACCGGCGAGCACCACAACCCGCCCTTCGTGCCGTCGTCCCCGACGACCATGCTCGGATACGTGGCCGCGCGGACGGAGAGGCTGATCCTCTCCACCTCCACGACCCTGATCACCACCAACGACCCGGTGAAGATCGCGGAGGACTTCGCGATGCTCCAGCACCTGGCCGACGGGCGCGTCGACCTGATGATGGGGCGCGGCAACACCGGCCCGGTCTACCCCTGGTTCGGCAAGGACATCCGGCAGGGCATCAACCTCGCCGTCGAGAACTACGCCCTGCTCCGCCGGCTGTGGCGCGAGGACGTCGTGGACTGGGAGGGGAAGTTCCGCACCCCGCTCCAGGGCTTCACCTCCACGCCCCGCCCGCTGGACGGCGTGCCGCCGTTCGTCTGGCACGGCTCCATCCGCTCCCCGGAGATCGCCGAGCAGGCCGCGTACTACGGCGACGGGTTCTTCCACAACAACATCTTCTGGCCGGCCGACCACACCAGGCGGATGGTCGAGCTGTACCGGACCCGGTACGCCCACTACGGACACGGCACGCCCGAGCAGGCGATCGTCGGTCTGGGCGGCCAGGTGTTCATGCGGCGCACCTCGCAGGACGCGGTGCGTGAGTTCCGCCCCTACTTCGACGTGGCGCCCGTCTACGGTCACGGGCCGACGCTGGAGGAGTTCACCGAGCAGACCCCGCTGACCGTGGGCTCGCCGCAGCAGGTGATCGAGAAGACGCTGGGCTTCCGCGAGTACGCCGGCGACTACCAGCGCCAGCTGTTCCTGCTCGACCACGCGGGGCTGCCGCTGAAGACCGTGCTGGAGCAGCTGGACCTGCTGGGCGAGGAGGTCGTGCCGGTGCTGCGCGAGGAGTTCGCCAAGGGCCGTCCGGCCGGGGTGCCCGAGGCCCCGGTGCACGCTTCTCTCAAGGCCGCCCAGGAGGTGACCGTCCGATGAGGCTCGTCGTCGTCTCGGCCGGGCTGAGCGTTCCGTCGTCCACCCGGCTGCTGGCCGACCGGCTGGCCGCCGCCGTGGCCCGCGAGACACCGGTGGAGGTCCAGGTCGTGGAGCTGCGCGACCTCGCCGTGGAGATCGCGCACCACTTCACCAACGGGTTCCCGGGGAGGAAGCTGTCCGCCGCCCTCGACGCGGTCACGGAGGCGGACGGGCTGATCGTCGTCACGCCGGTGTTCTCGGCGTCGTACAGCGGGCTGTTCAAGTCGTTCTTCGACGTGATCGACAAGGACGCGCTGGCGGGCACGCCGGTGCTGATCGCGGCCACCGGCGGCACGGCCCGGCACTCGCTGGTGCTGGAGCACGCGCTGCGTCCGCTGTTCGCGTACCTGCGGGCCGTCGTTGTGCCGACCGGGGTGTACGCGGCCTCGGAGGACTGGGGCGCCGAAGGCCTCGACGGGCGGATCGAGCGGGCGGCGGGGGAACTGGCGGGGCTGATGACGGGCCTCGCGGCCGGCAAGCCGGTCAGGAACGAGTTCGAGGTCGTGCCCTTCGCCGAGCAGCTGGCCGCGCTGTCCGGCCCGTCCGGGGCGTGAGGCGGGGCCGTGTGACGGTGAGATCCCAGTAAGAAGGGTGACCGTACGACCGTTCGCACGGCCACACCGCCGACGGCCGGGGCACACTGGCCTGGTGCCCCCAACCGTGCTGCTCGCCGAAGACGACCGCGCCATCCGTCACGCCCTGGAGCGCGCCCTGACCCTGGAGGGCTACCGGGTCACCGCGGTCGCCGACGGCGTCGAGGCGCTGGCACAGGCCCACCGGACCTCGCCGGACGTGCTCGTCCTGGACGTGATGATGCCCGGCATCGACGGCCTCCAGGTCTGCCGGGTGCTGCGCGCCGAGGGCGACCGCACGCCGATCCTGATGCTGACGGCGCTGGTGGAGACCCAGGACCGGATCGCCGGCCTGGACGCGGGCGCCGACGACTACGTGGTCAAGCCCTTCGACGTCGAGGAGGTCTTCGCCCGGCTGCGCGCCCTGCTGCGCCGCACCAGCCCGGCCGGTGCCCCGGCCGGCGCCCCGGCCGGCGCGCCGAAGCCGCCGCCGGCCCCCGAGGGGCAGATCGAGGCGGCCGGACTGCGCGTGGACGTGCAGGCCCGCCGCGCATGGCGCGGGACGCGCGAACTGGAGCTGACCCGCACCGAGTTCGAACTGCTGGAGCTGCTGGTCCGCAACGCGGGGATCGTGCTCGACCACTCCACGATCTACGACCGCATCTGGGGCTACGACTTCGGCCCCGGCTCCAAGAACCTCGCCGTCTACGTCGGCTACCTGCGCCGCAAGCTGGACGAGCCGGGCGCGTCCCAGCTGATCCACACGGTCCGCGGCGTGGGTTACGTGCTGCGGGAGGACTGAGTGGGCCGTCCCGGGCTGCCGCGGCCGCTGCCGCTGCCGCTGCCTCGGCCGCTCCGGCGGCCCCGGCTGCTGTCGCTGCGGGCCACCTTCGCGGTGTCCTTCGCGGCCGTGACCGCCGCCGTCACCGTCCTGGTCGGCGTGCTGTCCTACAGTGCCGCCGCCCGGCTGGTCCGGGTGGACCAGGAAACCGTGTTCGACCAGGTCGTGGAGGACCTGCGGGACGAGGTACGGCAGCAGAGCATGGCGCCGCAGGACTTCTCCTCGTCCGCGCCCGGTCACGATCTGGTCCGGCCGGCCCGCACCGACGTGCAGGTGCTGGGGCCGGACGGCGCGGTCCTGGACCCCGGCAGTCCGGGCCTGCCGGTCACCGGCGGCGACCGCGCGATCGCGGCCGTCGCGGTGGCCGGACGGATGGTCGAGCACAAGGACGTCGGCGTCGGCGACGACGTCTACCGCGTCGCGACCGTCTCGCTCGGCGGCGGACGGGGCGCGGTGCAGGTCGCGCAGGAGTTCAGCGACACCGAGGACCTGCTGCGGGCCCTTCAGCGGCGGACGCTGATCCTGATGGCCGCGGTCGTGCTCGCGGCGGGCCTGTTCGGCTGGTGGCTGGCCCGCCGCATCACCCGCCGCCTGGTCGTCCTCACCTCGGCCGCCGAGGACGTCGCCCGCACCCGCCGGCTGGGCATCCAGGTCCCCGTCACCGGCTACGACGAGGTCGGCCGCCTCGGCCGCGCCTTCGACCGCATGCTGGGCCGCCTCGCCCAGTCCGAGGAGGACCAGCGGCGGCTCGTACAGGACGCGGGGCACGAGCTGCGTACCCCGCTCACCTCCCTGCGGACGAACATCTCGCTGCTCCGGCGGATCGACGAACTGCCGCCCGCCGCGCGGGAGGACCTGGTCGCCGACCTGGGCCAGGAGGCCCGCGAACTCACCGACCTGGTCAACGAGTTGGTGGACCTCGCGGCCGGGCAGTCCGACACCGAGCCGCCGCAGCGGGTCGATCTCGCCGACATCGCCGAGGACGTCGCCGGGGTCGCCCGCCGCCGCACCGGGCGGCGGATCGTCGTCCGCGCGAGCGGGGACACGTCGACCGACGGCCGCCCGGTGATGCTCACCCGCGCCCTGTCCAACCTCGTGGAGAACGCGGCCAAGTTCGACCGCGACGGCACCGCGCCCATCGAGATAAACGTCGCCGGTCCCGCCCGGCCGGGGACGGTCCGCGTCGAGGTCCTCGACCGCGGCCCCGGGGTCGACGAGGGCGACCTGATCCGCGTCTTCGACCGCTTCTACCGCGCCGCCGACGCCCGCTCCCTCCCGGGTTCGGGGCTGGGCCTGTCCATCGTGCGGGAGGTGGCACTCGCGCACGGGGGAGCGCCGTTCGCCCTCCGGCGGGAGGGGGGCGGGGCGGTGATCGGGTTCACGGTGGGCGGGGGCTGACCGGGCAGACCGGGATGACCTCCGCGGCGGCGAATGTTGTGCACTTTATTGACGGAGGTGGAAAGAGAGCCTAACTTCGCGGTGTCCTTCCCCCGGTCAAGGGAGACCGCGATGCCCTCGTCCCCCGTCGCATCACCGTCCACGGCCCCGTCCCCCGAACACACCCGCCAGCTGCGCCGCGTCGCCCTCTCCGGGCTGCTCGGGACCGCCGTCGAGTTCTACGACTTCCTCGTCTACGGAACCGTCGCCGCCCTCGTCTTCGGCGAACTGTTCTTCCCCGGCGCCGACCCCGCCGTCGGCACCATCGCCGCGTTCGGCACCTTCGCCGCCGGCTATGTCGCCCGGCCGCTCGGCGGCATCCTCTTCGGGCACTTCGGCGACCGGCTCGGCCGCAAGTCGATGCTGCTGCTCACCATGGGCCTGATGGGCGGCGCCAGCTTCCTCGTCGGCCTGCTGCCCACGTACGACGCCATCGGCGTGTGGGCGCCGGTCCTGCTGATCACCCTGCGCGTGGTGCAGGGCATCGCCATCGGCGGCGAGTGGGGCGGCGCCACCCTGATGGTCGTCGAGCACGCCGGGGAGCGGCGCCGCGGCCTGTGGTCCAGCTTCACGCAGATGGGAGCCCCGCTCGGCTCCCTGCTCTCCACCGCCGTCGTCGCGCTCGTCGTCGCCCTGCCCGACGACCAGTTCGCGGCCTGGGGCTGGCGGGTGCCGTTCCTGCTGAGCGTGGTGCTGCTCGGCGTCGGACTCTTCGTCCGCCTCAAGGTCGTCGAGAGCCCGCTCTTCGCCGAGGTGAGGAAGGACCGCGCCGAGTCGCGGCTGCCGATCCTCGACGTGCTGCGCCGACCGCGCCCGCTGGTGCTGGCCTGCTGCGTCGGCATCGGCGCCTTCACCGCCCAGTCGCTGCTGACCGGTTACCTGATCGCGTACGCCACCGGCATCGGCTACACCCGCCCGCAGGTGCTCACCGCGCTCACCGTCTCCGCCTGCGTCGCCCTCGTCGTGCTGCCGTGCGCCTCCGCGCTGTCCGACCGGGTCGGCCGCCGCCCGGTCGTCCTCGCCGGGGCCCTCGCCTCGGCGGCGCTCGCCTTCCCCGTCCTCGCGCTGGTCGACTCGGAGTCGCCCGGACTGCTGATCCTCGCCGTCGTCCTCGGCCACGGCATCGCCCAGTCCACGATGTACGGGCCGCTGGGCGCCCTGCTCACCGAGATGTTCGGCACCCGGGTCCGCTACACCGGCGCCTCCCTCGGCTACCAGGGCGCCACCCTCATCGGCGCCGGCTTCTCCCCGATGATCGCCGGCAGCCTGGTGGCCGCGAACGGCGGGAGCGGTACGCCCGTCGCCCTGCTGCTGTGCGCGGGCGCGGCCGTCACGGCGCTGACCGTCGGGTTCCTGCGCGAGACGAACCGGGTGTCTCTCGCGGCGACCGGTGGGGAGGCGGGGGAGACGGGGGAGGCCGACGGGGCCGTCACGGGGGCCGACGGGGCCGTCACGGGGGCCGACGGGGCCGTCACGGGGGCCGACGGGGCCGTCACGGGGGCCGACGGGGCCGTCACGGGGGCCGCCGGGGCCGTTGAGGCCGCCGAAGCCGCCGAAGCCGCCGAAGCCGGGAAGCGCACCGGGGCTCCCGCCACGCAGGAGATCGCCTCTTAGCCGCGGCAGCAGTTCGTGGTGGCTGGTGGTTGGTAGCCGGTAGCCGGTGGGCGGCAGCCGGTCCCGGCCACCGACCGCCGGCCACCGCCGGCCATCGACGGCCGCGGCGGCAGCCACGGCCGCCTCCCGGCCGTGGCTGCCGCACCGATCCCGCCGACGTCCCCGCCGGCGACGTCCGAGCCGTACGGCAGCCGCCCGCCGCACCCCAGGCGGGCGGCCGTACGCTTGCCACCGTGGAGGACGACGACACCCTGGACACCTCGCACGGCACCCCGCAGTTGCGCCCGCAGTCGCTCATGCTCGCCTTCTTCGGCAACCACGTCCTGGGGGAGGGCGACCTCTGCGTCTACTCGGGCAGCATCATCGACGTCCTCGGCCGGGTCGGGGTCGGTGAACAGGCCGTACGGTCCACGCTGACCCGCATGGTCAACCGGGGCCTGCTGCGGCGGCAGCGGGAGGGCCGCAGGATGTACTTCGGCCTGACCCCGCAGGCGACGCGGGTGCTGCGGGACGGCGGGAGCCGGGTCTGGGAGAACGGCGCGGTCAACGACGACTGGGACGGATCCTGGACCCTGCTGGGGTTCTCGCTCCCGGAGTCCTGGCAGCGCCAGCGGCACGACCTCAGGTCGCAGCTCGCCTGGTCCGGATTCGGGGCGCTGTACAGCGGGCTGTGGATCGCCCCCGGCAAGGTCGACGTCGCCGGCATCGTCGCGGAGCTGGGTCTCGCCGCCCACGTCAAGATCTTCCACGCCCAGGCCGACGAGGCCACCGACATCGGCCTCATGGTCCGCGACACCTGGGACCTGGAGAGCATCGCCGCCCGTTACGTCTCCTTCGACAAGCGCTGGACCGCCCATCTGGACGCCGGGTCCGGGGACGACCCGATCGGCACCCGGCTGCGGCTGGTCAGCGAATGGCTGTGGACCATCCGCGCGGACCCGAGACTCCCGGCCCGCCACCTTCCCCCCGACTGGCCGGCCCGCCCCGCCCAGGAGACCTTCCGGCGCGTCGCCGAGCAGACCGCGGATCCCGCACAGCGGATGGCCCGCGCGCTCCTGGAGACCGTCCCGCTGCGGTGACCCCCGGCGCCCGCGCCGCGCCGGACGACCGGATGCCACCAGCTGCTCGCTTCCGGCGACGGGCAACGACCGGTCCGAGGGCCCTCTTTGGACACCCCCACCGGAATCCGTGGAATCCGCCCCAGCGTCTCTTCCGGATCGGTCCCTCGTTGGGCTGATGTGGGCATCGAGCGATGCCGCGAACGGAGAGTCCCTTGCGCATCACCGACATCCAGCGTTGCGAGATCCGTCCCGGACGCCTCGTGGAGTGGACGTTGCATCCCACGGCCGTCGAGACCGCGATGAGTCTGCCGGACGACTCCCGCCCGCCCGCGTACGTCCAGGAGGCCCACATCCGGACGTCGCGGTCCGTACGCGAGGACGGCCTGTTCCTGCCGACCTGGATCGGCGTGGCGTTCGACATCCCGGGACAGGTCGATCTCGACGTCCTGGAGGGCGCGCTGCGGGCCTGGACACTCCGGCACGAGACGCTGCGCAGCGGGTTCCGCTGGGCGGGTGAGGAGATGCGGCGCTTCACGCTGGACGCCGAGGCCGTCGTCCTGCACCGCGAGGACCTCGGCGACTTCCCCGACGCGCAGGCGCTGGCCCACCACCTGCGGGACCGTTTCGACGTCACGGCGGACGCGCTCACCTGGCCGAACTTCATGTTCGCCACCGTCACCCGGGACGACGGCACGAGCGTCTACATGGCGTTCGACCACAGCAACGTCGACTCGTACTCGATCCAGCGCATCCCCGGCGAGATCCACGACCTCTACGCGGCCGGCCTCGAAGGCCGCGTCGTGCGCACGCCGCCGGTCGCCAGCTACGTCGACTTCTGCGCGATCGAGCGCGCGGACGCCGACGAGATCGACGGCACCCACGAGATCGTCACCCGCTGGCGGGAGTTCATCGCCCGGTGCGACGGGAAGCTGCCGAACTTCCCCGTGGACCTCGGCCTCGACCCGGCGGGGCCGCTGCCCGCCCAGAAGCTGATGCACGAGATGCTCGTGGACGACGCGGACGCGGCGGCCTTCGAGGCGTACTGCCGCCCGCACGGAGGCAGCCTGACCGGCATCCTCGCCGCCACCGGCCTCATCGTCCGCGAGATCGGCGGGTTGCAGGACTACCGCACCGTCCTGCCGTTCCACACCAGGGCGAAGTCCCAGTGGTCGGACTCGGTGGGCTGGTACGTGGGCGGCGCGCCGATCGACATCCCGGTGGCGCGGGCCGCGGACTTCGACAGCGCGCTGACGATGGTCCGCGCCGACCTGCGGAAGAACCGGCCGCTGTCCCGGATGCCGCTCGCCCGCGTGCTCAGTCTGCTGGGCTCCGACTTCCGGCCCACCTCCCCGGACCTGTACTCGATCATCTCGCTCGTCGACACACGCGGCATCCCGGGCTCGGAGCGCTGGCAGGAACTCAAGGCGCGAGGGCTGATGCGGGTCTCGTACGGCGACCAGGTGTGCGTGTTCCTCACCAGACTCCACGAGGGCCTGCAGTTCGCCAGCCGCTACCCGGACACCGACGTCGCCCACAAGAACATGCGGCTGTACGTCGAGAGGCTGCGGGAGCTCGTCGTCTCGGTGGCACGCGCCCCGGCCGGGACGGCAGACCGCCGGCACTGAAAAAAGCGGGGTCCGAGAACCCCGCCCGCACCCGGCGAAACCTCAGCTCACGGCCACACCAGGCAGTACGGCTGATGCCCCGCCTCATGCAACCGATGGCTGAAGTCCTGCCACTCGTGCAGCAGTTGGTACACGTTGAAGGCGTCCCGCGGTCCGCCCCGGTCCGGGACCGTCGACCAGATGAAGGCGGCCGCGCCGACCGCTTCCTCGCCGATGCCGCGGAGTGGGTCGACGACGGTCATGGGGAGCTTGACCACCGCGTAGTCGGGGTGCAGGACGACGAGTTCCAGCGGCGGGACCTTGTGCAGCGGGACGCCCTCGATGCCGGTGAGGACCATCGCCGCCATCGTCTCCGGCTTGATCTTGGTGAACATGCCGTTCATCCCGAGCTCGTCGCCGCCGAGTTCCTCGGGGCGCATCGAGATCGGGACGCGGGCCGCGGTCGCGCCGTCCGGCGCGCCGAAGTACTTGTACGTCACCCCCACCCGACCACCATTCCTGCTCCCCGCCCTCAGCCGGTCGACCCGTCGGTCGGCCCGCTCCGGCTCCTCACCCGGTCCGCCGGGTACACCCGGTACAACGTGTCCGTGACGTGCTTCGTTCGATTCCTCCGCGTCGCGTCGGTGCCTTCCCCGCCGGGCACGTCGAGGACCCAGGTCGTCAGTCCCCTCGCCCAGTCCGCCACCGCGATGCATATCTCCACCCGACTGCTTTTCTAGGACGCGTGGCCCCCGCCGCGCAACCCGATCATCGTGTCAGTGACCTCCCCCACGGCCGCCCGCCGAAACGTGCGCTGAAACACCTGTCCGCAGGATCTTCGCAGCCCCTGAACATGCCTTTGTGCATGCCTGTGTGCAAGCTTCTGTGCATCTTTACGTACGCCAGGGCCGTGTGAGCTGTGTGTATCAGAGCCAGTTTCGCAGATCGCGGCGGGCCGGGGGGCTTCCATAGCTGTCCGCCCGGTCAGCAGCGGCCCGGCGGGGGCCCGGCGGTGGGTCTGAGCGCGGCGCGGCGGCGGCCCGCGGTCGCCGCCGTCCGCTGGCCTACCCTGAGGAGGTCACTGGCAGCCGGAGTCCGAGAAGTCGAGAACGTCGGAGAAGTCGCAGGTCATGAGCGAATATCCCTATGCATACGATGCGCCTGTCTCGCAGGCCCTGTTCGACCGTGCGGCCGCCGTCACGCCGGGCGGTGTGAACTCCCCGGTGCGTGCCTTCGGTGCCGTGGGCGGAACGCCCCGGTTCATGGTGTCCGGCACCGGCCCGTACCTGACGGACGCGGACGGACGGGAGTACGTCGACCTCGTCTGCTCCTGGGGGCCCATGATCCTCGGGCACGCGCACCCCGAGGTCATCGCCGCGGTCCAGGACGCCGTCTCCCGCGGAACCTCCTTCGGTACGCCCGGTGAGGGCGAGGTCGCGCTCGCCGAGGAGATGGTCGCGCGGATCGAGCCGCTGGAGCAGGTGCGGCTCGTGTCGAGCGGGACCGAGGCCACCATGTCGGCGATCCGGCTGGCACGCGGGTTCACCCAGCGGTCCAAGGTGGTCAAGTTCGCCGGGTGTTACCACGGTCACGTCGACTCGCTGCTGGCGGCGGCGGGCAGCGGGGTGGCGACGTTCGCCCTTCCGGACACCCCCGGCGTCACCGGTGCGCAGGCCGGCGACACCATCGTCCTGCCCTACAACGACCTCGACGCGGTGCACGCCGCCTTCCGGGCCCACCCCGGCGAGATCGCCTGCGTGATCACCGAGGCCTCCCCGGGCAACATGGGTGTCGTACCGCCCCTGCCCGGCTTCAACCAGGGGCTGAAGGACGCGTGCGCCGAGAACGGCGCCCTCTACGTCTCCGACGAGGTCATGACCGGCTTCCGGACCAGCAAGGCCGGCTGGTACGGCGTCGACGGGGTCCGGCCCGACCTGATGACCTTCGGCAAGGTCATGGGCGGCGGCTTCCCGGCGGCGGCCTTCGGCGGTCGCGCCGATGTGATGGAGCACCTCGCGCCCGCCGGGCCCGTGTACCAGGCCGGCACCCTCTCCGGGAACCCGGTCGCCACCGCCGCCGGCCTCGCCCAGCTCAGGCTCCTCGACGACGCCGCGTACGAGAAGGTCGACGCCGTCTCCGCGCAGGTCCGGGAGCTGGTGGCGGACGCGCTCGCCAAGGAGGGCGTCGCGCACACCGTGCAGAACGCCTCCAACATGTTCAGCGTCTTCTTCACCGACCGGCCGGTGCGCAACTACGAGGACGCCAGGGCGCAGGAGTCGTACCGCTTCACCGCCTTCTTCCACTCGCTGCTGGCGAACGGCGTCTATCTGCCGCCGTCGTCCTTCGAGTCCTGGTTCGTGTCCACGGCCCACGACGAGCGGGCCATCCAGCGGATCGCCGACGCCCTCCCGGCGGCGGCCCGAGCGGCTGCGGAGGCCACCGCGTGAGCAGCACGTCCGAGCACCCCGACATCACCGTCGTCCACCTGATGCGGCACGGCGAGGTCGCCAACCCCGACGGCGTCCTCTACGGCCGTCTCGCGGGCTACCACCTCTCCGAGCTGGGCCGGCAGATGGCCGACCGGGTCGCCGAGCACCTCGCCCCCCGTGACATCGCGTACGTCTGCGCCTCCCCGCTGGAGCGGGCCCAGGAGACGGCCACGCCGATCGCCAAGGCGCACGGGCTGGACCTCGCCACCGACGAGCGGCTGATCGAGGCCGAGAACGTCTTCCAGGGCAAGACGTTCGGGGTCGGCGACGGGGCGCTGCGGCGGCCGGAGAACTGGAAGCACCTGGTCAACCCGATGCGGCCGTCGTGGGGCGAGCCGTACGTCGATCAGGTCGTGCGCATGATGGGCGCGCTGGACGCGGCGAAGGACCGGGCGCGGGGGCACGAGGCCGTGCTCGTCAGTCACCAGCTGCCGATCTGGACCGTGCGGTCGTACGTGGAGAAGCGGCGGCTGTGGCACGACCCGCGCAAGCGGCAGTGCACGCTCGCCTCCCTGACGACGTTCACGTACCAGGGCGACAAGATCGTCTCGGTCGGTTACAGCGAGCCGGCCCGTGACCTCGTCCCCGTCCACCTCCGCGCCGGTGCCAGGCCGGTGAAGGGGAAGGGCAAGGCCTTCGGGGCGTAGGTCCGGCGGGCCCGGCGCCCGCGGAGCGTCAGCCCGTTCCGGGGAGCCTCTGTCACCTCTGTTACGGAATCCGTAAATACCGGAGGAACCTCCCCGTTCGTCACGTCCTCTGACCGGGTGACCAGCAGAGCACGTGACGAACGGGGATGCCATGCGCACTCACACCCGCAGGGGAGCACTCGGACTCGGCGCCGGAGCCGCGGCGGCCGTCGGACTGGCGGGCTGCGGCTCGCTCAACGTGTCGGACGGGTCCAGCCGTGCCGGGGGTTCCGGGAAGAACCCGACCGGCAGCCCGAAGCCCACCGCCCGCCCCCTCGGCGACGGGTCCACCGCCTTCACCGGCCGGCAGCCCCGCCAGCCCGGCAGGCCCGAGCCGTTGCGGCCGGGCCAGAAGCCGCCGCAGTTCGTCGTCTTCTCCTGGGACGGCGCGGGCGAGGTCGGCAACGGCCTCTTCCCGCGCTTCCTGGACCTCGCCAAGGAGCACGGCGCGAGCATGACCTTCTTCCTCTCCGGGATCTATCTCCTGCCCGAGTCGAAGAAGCGGCTCTACCACCCGCCGAACAACCCGCGCGGCGCCTCCGACATCGGCTACCTCACCGACGACCACATCAGGGAGACCCTGAAGAACGTCCGGCGTGCCTGGCTGGAGGGCCACGAGATCGGCACCCACTTCAACGGCCACTTCTGCTCCGGGAACGGCACGGTCGGCAACTGGACGCCCCAGCAGTGGCGCAGCGAGATCGACCAGGCCACGTCCTTCGTCAAGGAGTGGCGCACCAACTCCGGGTGGACCGACCTGCCCGCGCTGCCCTTCGACTACGACAAGGAACTGGTCGGCGGACGCACGCCCTGTCTGCTCGGCCAGGACAACCTGCTGCCCACCGCCCGCGAGCTCGGCTGGCGTTACGACGCCTCCTCGCCCGGCGGACGTCAGGTCTGGCCGCGGAAGCGGGCGGGCCTGTGGGACCTGCCGCTTCAGGCGATACCTTTCCCCGGCCGCGGCTTCGAGGTCCTGTCGATGGACTACAACATGCTCGCGAACCAGTCGATCAACTCCACCAACGCGCCCGCCCACCACCACCCGGCCTGGCGCGAGCAGTCTGCCCAGGCCTACATATCGGGCTTCAAGCGGGCATACGAGACAAACCGCGCCCCGTTCTTCATCGGGAACCACTTCGAGCAGTGGAACGGCGGCATCTACATGGACGCCGTCGAGGAGGCGTTCCGCCACATCGCGCGCGAGAAGGAGAAGGGCGAGGACGTACGCCTGGTCTCGTTCCGGCAGTTCGTGGACTGGATGGACGTGCAGCGGCCCGAGGTGCTCGCCAGGCTCCGCACGCTCGACGTCGGACAGCGGCCCTCCGGCGGCTGGCAGGAGTTCCTGAAGGACGCGCACTCCACCGCTTCAACTGGCTCGACGGCCTCGACCGCCTCGACGGGCTCCGGACAGGCCGCCTGAAATGCGGGTATCCACCCGCAAGGGGGGTGCGCAAGATCCCCAGAACGGGCATGCGAAACTTTTCACATGAGTGCCGCCAGCCCTAGTCGCACCCCTCGCCGTGCCATCCTCGTCACCGCCACGGCCGCGGCCGCCGCGCTGACCCTGTCCGCGTGCGGTGCCGGTGGTACGTCCGGCGGAGGCGGCGACACCAACTTCATCACCGGCAACAACGGCATCGACACCGTCGCCAAGGGCGAGCGGACCCCGGCACCCGATCTGTCCGGCGAGACGATCACCGGGAAGCAGCTCGACGTCGCCGACTTCAAGGGCCAGGTCGTCGTCCTGAACATCTGGGGCTCGTGGTGCAGTCCGTGCCGCGCGGAGGCCAAGTACTTCTCCAAGGTGTCCAAGGAGTACCAGGGCAAGGGCGTGCAGTTCGTCGGCCTCAACACCCGGGACGCCACCACCGGCGTCGCGGTCGCCTTCGAGAAGGACTTCGGCATCACCTACCCCAGCCTGTACGACCCGACGGGCAAGCTGATGCTCCGCTTCAAGAAGGGCACGCTCAACCCGCAGCTGATTCCCACCACCCTGGTGATCGACAAGGACGGCAGGATCGCGGCACGGGCGCTGCAGGCCCTGAGCGAGGAGGACCTGCTCGGCATGATGAAGCCCGTCCTCGCGGAGACGTGACGTGAGCGCACTCGTCACCCTCGCCGAGGCGACGGGCCGCAACGAGACCGTGCTCAGCGGAGCCCTGATCGTGGCCCTGCCCATCGCCCTGCTCGGCGGACTCGTCTCCTTCTTCTCGCCCTGCGTCCTGCCCCTGGTCCCCGGCTACCTCTCCTACGTCACCGGCGTCACCGGCACCGACCTGGCGGAAGCCCGCCGGGGGCGGATGGTCGCCGGCGCCTCGCTGTTCGTGCTCGGTTTCACCGCCGTGTTCGTCTCCGGCGGGGCCCTGTTCGGGTACTTCGGCGCGACGTTGCAGGAAGAGAAGGGCGTCCTCACCAAGGTGCTCGGCGCGCTCATGATCCTCATGGGCGTCTTCTTCATGGGCATGATGCCCTGGCTCACCCAGCGCGAGTTCCGCTTCCACAAGCGGCCGGTCGCCGGACTCGTCGGCGCCCCCGTGCTGGGCGCCCTGTTCGGGATCGGCTGGACGCCCTGCATCGGCCCGACCCTCGCCTCCGTGGTGGCGCTCTCCGCCAACCAGGCCAGCGCCGGCCGGGGGGCCATACTGACGGTCGCGTACTGCCTGGGTCTGGGCATACCGTTCGTGCTCGCCGCGGTCGCCTTCCGCAAGGCGCTGGGCGCCTTCGGCTGGGTCAAGCGCCACTATGTCTGGGTGATGCGCCTGGGCGGGACCATGATGATCGTGACCGGTGTGCTGCTGCTCACCGGCGCGTGGGACCACATCGTCTCCGAGATGCAGACCTGGTCCAACGGCTTCACTGTGGGGATCTGATCGATGAGCAAGACCACAACCGACAAGACCCCGGACGCCACCGAGGACCAGGACCTGGGCGCGGCCGGATCCCAGTTGTCCACCGCCCCCCAGGAGGACGCCCCCCACCTGCCCGCCCTCGGCGTCGTCGGCTGGGCCCGCTGGTTCTGGCGCCAGCTCACCTCCATGCGGGTCGCGCTGCTGCTCCTGCTGCTGCTGTCGCTCGGCGCGATCCCCGGCTCGCTGATCCCGCAGAGCGGGACCGACGAGACGAAGGTCGCCGACTTCCGCGACGCGAACCCCACCCTCGCTGACGTCTACGACAAGCTCGGCCTCTTCCACGTCTACAGCTCGGTGTGGTTCTCGGCGATCTACATCCTGCTGTTCGTCTCCCTCATCGGCTGCATCGTGCCCCGCACCTGGCAGTTCGTGGGCCAGCTGCGCGGACGCCCGCCGGGCGCGCCCCGGCGGCTGACCCGGCTGCCCGCCTACACCAGCTGGCGCACCGAGACCGGCCCCGACGAGATCCGTGAGGCCGCGCTCGTGCTGTTGCGCAAGCGCCGCTTCCGGGCCCATGTCGCGGGGGACGCCGTCACCGCGGAGAAGGGCTATCTGCGGGAGTTCGGCAACCTGGCCTTCCACATCGCGCTGATCGTGATGCTGGTCGCCTTCGCCTGGGGCCAGTTGTTCAAGTCCGAGGGCAACAAGCTGATCGTGGAGGGCGACGGCTTCTCCAACACCCTCACCCAGTACGACGACTTCAAGTCCGGCACCCTCTTCACGCAGGACGACCTGGATCCGTTCAGCTTCACCCTGGACGACTTCACGGGCACCTACGAGCCCAGCGGCCCGAACCGGGGCACCCCGCGCACCTACCAGGCGACCGTCGACTACAGCGTCGGCGCCTACGGCAAGGACCGCAGGACCACCATCAAGGTCAACGAGCCGCTGCGGGTCGGCGACTCCAAGGTCTACCTCACCGCCCACGGCTACGCGCCCGTCATCACCGTCCGCGACGGCAAGGGCGACGTCGTCTACAGCCAGGCCGTTCCCCTTCTGCCGCTGGACTCCAACGTCACCTCCTCCGGCGCGGTCAAGGTCATGGACGGCTACCGCGACGCCCGGGGCGAGAAGGAACAGCTCGGCTTCCAGGCGTTCTTCCTGCCGGCGTACGGCGGGGACGGCACCGCGGTGGTCTCCCAGTTCCCGGCGCTGCTGAACCCGGTGCTGAACCTGGAGGCCTTCCACGGCGACCTCGGTGTCGACGCGGGCATCCCGCAGAGCGTGTATCAGCTCGACAAGGGCAACCTGAAGGCGTTCAAGGACTCCAAGGGCAAGGCGCTGCGGGAGAACCTCAAGCCCGGCGAGACCATGCAACTCCCGAACGGCGCCGGCTCGGTCACCTTCGAGAAGGAGATCAAGGAGTGGGCGAACTTCCAGGTCACCCGCCAGCCCGCCGCCGGCTGGGCGCTCGGCGGAGCCGTCGTCGCCATCTTCGGCCTCGCCGCCTCCCTGTTCATCCAGCGCCGCCGTGTGTGGGTGCGGGCGGTCAGGGGCGCCGACGGCGTCACCGTCGTCGAGATGGCGGGCCTCGGCCGCAGCGAGTCCGCCAAGGTGCCCGAGGAACTCGGCGACCTCGCCGGGATCCTGTACGAGCGGGCACCGGGCGCGCCCGACCCGGAAGACTCCTCCGACGCCACTCCCACTCCCACGCCCACCCGCACCCCCACCCCCGACTCCGAAGCCGTACCTGCCGAAGGGGCTGAGAAGAAGTGAATCTCGCCGCCGCAACCAACGAAAGCCTCGCGCAGCTCAGCAACACGCTGATCTACTCCGCGATGGCCGTCTACACCCTGGCCTTTTTCGCCTACATCGCGGAATGGCTCTTCGGCAGTCGCAGCAAGGTCGCCCGCACGGCCGCCGCGCTCACCGCCGAGCAGAAGGCGACGGCACCGGCCGTCACCGTGAAGAAGGCCGGCACCACCGCCGTGCTGGAGCGGCCGAAGGTCGTCGTGCGGTCCGCCGCCGGTGCCCGTGACGTGCCGGACGGGCCCGGGGCGCACGGCGGGGACGAGCAGGGCGACCTCTACGGCCGTATCGCCGTGTCCCTCACCGTGCTCGCCTTCCTGGTGGAGTTCGCCGGGGTCGTCGCCCGCGCGGCCTCGGTGCGGCGGGCGCCGTGGGGCAACATGTACGAGTTCAACATCACCTTCTCCACGGTCGCCGTCGGTGTGTACCTCGCGCTGCTCGTCCTGAGGAAGAACGTCCGCTGGCTCGGCCTGCCCCTGATCACCACGGTCCTCCTCGACCTCGGCCTCGCCGTCACTGTCTTGTACACGGCCAGCGACCAGCTGGTTCCCGCCCTCCACTCGTACTGGCTGTACATCCACGTCTCCACGGCGATCTTCTGCGGCGCGGTGTTCTACGTCGGCGCGGTCGCCACGCTGCTCTACCTGTTCCGCGACACGTACGAGAACAAGCTGGCGAACGGCGGGCGGCCCGGCCGCTTCGCGACCTCGGTCCTGGAGCGCCTGCCCGCCTCGGCCTCGCTCGACAAGTTCGCCTACCGCGTCAACGCGGCCGTCTTCCCGCTGTGGACGTTCACGATCATCGCGGGCGCGATCTGGGCGGGCGACGCCTGGGGCCGCTACTGGGGCTGGGACCCGAAGGAGACCTGGTCGTTCATCACCTGGGTCGCCTACGCCTGCTACCTGCACGCCCGCGCCACGGCCGGCTGGAAGGGCCGCAAGGCCGCCTACCTCGCCCTGATCGCGTTCGGCTGCTGGCTGTTCAACTACTACGGCGTGAACATCTTCGTCTCCGGCAAGCACTCGTACGCGGGCGTGTGACCCGCAGCGCACCGAGGCCGGTTCCCGTGACGTGAGTCCCGGGAACCGGCCTGTGTCGTACCGCTCGCGGAGATGCGGGGCGGGCCCGGGTCAGGCGCCGATGTCCTCGTTCCACAGGGCCGGGTTGTTCTGGGTGAAGTCGCGCATCATCGCGGCGCACTCGGGGTCGTCGAGCAGCACGATCCGCACGCCGTGTTCCGCCAGCCAGTCGTGGCCGCCGTGGAAGGTGGCCGCCTCGCCGATCAGCACCCGTGAGATGCCGAACTGGCGGACCAGGCCGGAGCAGTACCAGCACGGGGAGAGGGTGGTCACCATCGTCGTACCGCGGTACGACCGCTGCCGTCCCGCCGCGCGGAAGGCGGCCGTCTCCGCGTGCAGGGAGGGGTCGTCGTCCTGGACGCGGCGGTTGCGGCCGCGGCCGAGGAGGGTGCCGTCGGGGCCGTAGAGGGCGGCGCCGATCGGGATGCCGCCCTCGGCGAGGCCGGTGCGGGCCTCCTCGACGGCGGTGGCGAGCCAGGCGCGGGCCCGGTCCGGGTCGAGCTGGTCGATGTGCTGCATGCCCCTCATTCTCCTGTGGCCGGACGGGAGCGGCGGCGAGGCTCGTCCACCCACCCGCACGGCCTGACGCGCTCGGCGCGGGGTGACGCGGCTCGTCCCGTCGTACGGCGTGCCTCATCGGGCTGAATCCCCGGGAAAATGTTCGGGAACCAGGCAGGTAACCTGTGCCGATCACCGCCGCGCGTGCGGCAGTTGAGCCCCGGGTGTGTGGAGGAACGGTCATGGTTGCTGCTCCGGTTCTGGAGGAGCTGCGGGAGGTCTGCCAGCCGCAGGCCAAACTGGCGAGCCGTAACGGCGAGCACTGGGCGGGGCGGCTGTACATGCGGCGCGTGTCGCTGCGGTTCACCCGGCAGTTGGTGCGCACGCCGGTCACCCCGGACCAGCTGACCTGGACGATGGTCGTGTGCGGTGTCGCCTCCGGGGCCGCGCTGATGATCCCGGGGCTGACCGGTGCCGTGCTGGCCGTCGTCCTGATGCAGCTGTTCCTCCTCTTCGACTGCGTGGACGGCGAGGTCGCCCGCTGGAAGGGGCAGAACAGCGCGGCCGGGATATACGTCGACCGGCTGGGCGCCTACCTGGCGGACGCCGCGCTGCTGGCGGGCGCCGGCTACCGGGCCGCCGAGTCGGGCGTGGGCGGCTGGCTGTCGGTCGGGATCGCGACCGCCCTCGGCGTGGTGCTGCTGAAGGCCTCCACCGACCTCGTCGACGTGGCCCGGGCCCGGCGCGGGCTGGGTGTCGTCGACGACGAGTCGACCCGGCCGCGCTCGCAGGGCGTGGCGGCGGTACGGCGGCTCGCGGCCGCCTTCAAGATCCACCGGGTCACGAACGGCATCGAGGCGTCCCTGGTCCTGCTGGTGGCCGCCGTCGCCGACCAGGTGACCGGCGGCATCGAGCCGACCCGCTGGGCGCTGGGCGCGCTGGCCGTCATCACGTGGGTGATGGTCCCGGCCCACCTGCTGTCGATCCTGTCGTCGTCGCGGCTGCGGTGACCGAACCGAACCCGCTCAGGTAGTCGTCCAGGGCGCCGGCGCAGGCGAGCATGGACCGCGTCCGGGCGGTGAGGGCTTCTGCCCGCGCCACGATCGCCGCCCGCAGCGCCTCACTGCCGCCCTCCCGCCGCAGCCCTTCCAGCACCGGCCTGATGTGGTCGAACAGGTAGTGGCTGCGGCGCAGGGTGTGGACCAGCCGGGCGTGCGAGCGGGCCACTGCGTCGTCACCATCGGCACAACCTCGACGTCATGCGCGCCTCGGACCGGCTGATCGACCTGGGCCCCGGCGGGGGCAGCGTCGGAGGCACGGTGGTCGCGGAGGGCACCCCGGGGGAGGTGGCGGTGAACGGGGCGTCCCGGACGGGGGGATTCCTGTAGGCGCGCGGCCGCTAGCCCCGCCCCGGCGTCACTGCCGTTCCAGCACCGCGTAGTCGGCGAAGCTGCGGCGGTAGCGCGGGTGCCGGGTCTCCTGGGTGTGCCGGCGCTGCCACTCCTCCACCTCGCCCGGCGTCCCGCACGGGCCCGAACCGGCCCCGCAGTCCGCCTCGTCGCCCGAGACGCAGTACGCCTCGTACTCCGGCTGCGCCGAGGCGTCCTGCACGATCGAGTACGGCACGTACCGGAAGATCCGCCGCCCGGCGGCCGGTGTCCCGCCGTGCTCCCGCTGCTGGTGCCGGCGCAGCAGCACGTTCGCGTCCGTCTCCGCGGTGCCGTCGAACGCCGCCCGCGCCTCGTCCCGGCGGGCGGCGAACTCCTCGCACGCCGCGCAACCGGGGACCGCGACCGGCGGCCGGTCCGCCTCGCCCTCCAGCACGCGCGGTCCCGCGAACCCCTCCCTGGAACGGTCGTTGGCCGCCCGTACGCCCGCGCTCAGCCGCTCCTCCCGGGTCGCCGCCCGGATCCGCGCCGGGTCCGCCTGCCACTCCCGGCCGCCGCCGACGGGACGCAGCATCACGTACGGGCCCGCCCTGTCCTGGTACTCGCCCACCTTGCGCGTCTGCGGGTCGTAGACGAGCGTTCCCGGTTCCATTGCCCAACCTCCGTCACTCTGGGTGTAATGAGCGTCGCGCAGGGGAATGGGCCGGATCAACGTGTGGCGCGTGCGAGTGGTGCACTGTCACGGAGGGGGAGGTCATGAGCCGGCGCAACGCGGACGCGGGATCGGGGCTGAGCACGAGTACGGCCGCCGTGTTCGGTGAGGTGCTGAGGCACTTCCGCGAGGCGGCCCCGCTCACGCAGGAAGGGCTGGCCAAGGAGATCCCCTGCGACCGGTCGCACGTGGCACGCGTCGAGGCCGGGGTGCGCGTTCCGCAGGACACGTTCGCGAAGAAGTGCGACGAACTTCTCGGAACAGGCGGAGTGTTGTCGCGCTTGTGGGGGCGGATCGACTGGTACCCGCAGGTGGAGCATCCGGATTGGTTCGAGCGACGAGTGCGCATGGACGCGGAGGCCGTCTCACTGTTGTCGTACCAAGCCAACGTGGTTCCGGGCTTGTTGCAGACACAGGATTACGCATGGGCGCTGTTCGCCCGACACATCGTCGATCAGGACGAAGTGACAGAGCGTGTCAAGGCGCGGCTGAGTCGACAGCGACGCTTCCTCGCCCCGGACGGTCCCCTGTTCGTGGTCGTAGTCGACGAGAGCTGCCTGCGCACCATGGTGGGCACCCCGGCGATCATGCGCGACCAGTTCACCCACCTGCTGGAGGCGGGACAGCGCCCCAACATCCGCATCCAGGTGGTACCGGCCGACGACCCCTGCATCGACCGACCCAACACGTCCATGTCACTGATCACGCTGCCGGACGGGCACCAGTGGGTGTACTCAGAGTCGCTGGATCAGGGCCACTTCACCGACAATCCGACTCTCTTTGCGAAGCACCGCCACACCTATGATGTGCTCAGGGCTGACGCGCTGTCCGGCCGCCAATCAGCCGCTCTGATCAGCGACTTGATAAAGGGGTACGAGCACGATGAGCAGCTACCAACTCAGCGCGGCAACCTGGATCAAGAGCAGTTACAGCGGCACAAACGGCGGCGACTGCATCGAAATAGCCCCCGGCTTCCCCGTCAGCGTCCCCGTCCGCGACAGCAAGACGCCTGACGGCCCGGTGCTGGTCGTCAGCCGTCACGCGTGGGCGGCGTTCACGGAGGGGCTGCGGGCGCCGCGTTGACGCGGGGGAGCATCGGCCGCCGCTCTGATCAGCGATGCGATGGAGAGGTACGAGCACGATGAACAGGCACGAGCTCACCGTGGCGACCTGGATCAAGAGCAGCTACAGCGACGCCAACGGCGGCAACTGCATCGAAGTCGCCCCCGGTTTCCCCGTCAGCGTCCCCGTCCGCGACAGCAAAAGCCCTGACGGTCCGGTGCTGGTCGTCAGCCGTCGCGCCTGGGCGGCGTTCACGGAGGGGCTGCGGGCGCCGCGTTGACGCGGGGCGGTTCCGTCAGCCGTCCTTCGGGTCCTCGCCGCCGTCCTTCTTGTCCTCGTCCTTGAGGGACTTGAGGAACTCGGGGTTGTCGTCGGGCGCCACCCACCGCTGCCCGCCGCCCCGGCTCCACGGTGAGCCGGCGGAGCCGCCCGCGCCGGCCGGGTGCCGCTTCTTCCCGGCGATGAGCCAGGAGATCGATCCGGCGAGCGGGAACACCAGCACGAGGATCGCCCACAGCGGCTTGGGCATGTAGCGGACGTCGTCGTCCTTCGTGCTGATGCAGTCGATGAACGCGTAGACGCTCAGTGCCAGTGGCACGAGGAACATCAGTACCCGGAGCATGGGGGCCTTTCCAGGGGAACGGTCGTCGGGGCCACGAGCACGGACCCCAGGTACCTGGCCAGAGTAGCGGCTCGGGGATACTTGACCGCATGGCTTACGACGATCTTCGTTCCCTGCTCAGGGCCCTGGAGCGCGAGGGCGACCTCAAGCGCGTCAAGGCCGAGGTGGACCCGTATCTGGAGGTCGGGGAGATCGTCGACCGCGTCCAGAAGTCCGGCGGCCCCGCGCTCCTCTTCGAGAACGTGAAGGGCTCCGCCATGCCCCTCGCGATGAACGTCTTCGGGACCGACCGGCGGCTGCTGAAGGCGCTGGGCCTGAAGTCGTACGCCGAGATCTCCGAGAAGATCGGCGGGCTGCTCCGCCCCGAGCTGCCGCAGGGGTTCATCGGCGTGCGGGAGGCCTTCGGGAAGCTCGGCGCGATGACGCACGTACCGCCGAAGAAGGTGAAGTCCGCCGACGCGCCCGTGCAGGAGGTCGTGCTGCACGGCGACGACGTCGACCTCGACCGGCTGCCCGCCCTGTTCACCTGGCCGAAGGACGGCGGCTCCTTCTTCAACCTGGGGCTCACCCACACCAAGGACCCGGAGAGCGGGATCCGCAACCTCGGGCTCTACCGCCTCCAGCGCCACGACAAGCGCACCATCGGCATGCACTGGCAGATCCACAAGGACAGCCGCAACCACTACCAGGTCGCCGCGCGGCGGGGCGAGCGCCTCCCGGTCGCCATCGCCTTCGGCTGTCCGCCCGCCGTCACCTACGCCTCCACGGCCCCGCTCCCCGGCGACATCGACGAGTACCTGTTCGCCGGGTTCCTCGCCGGCAAGCGGATCGAGATGGTCGACTGCAAGACCGTCCCGCTCCAGGTCCCGGCGCAGGCGGAGGTCGTGATCGAGGGCTGGCTGGAGCCCGGCGAGATGCTGCCCGAGGGGCCCTTCGGCGACCACACCGGCTTCTACACGCCGCAGGAGCCCTTCCCCGCGCTGACGATCGACTGCGTGACGATGCGGAAGCGGCCGCTGCTCCAGTCGATCGTCGTGGGCCGCCCCCCGACGGAGGACGGACCGCTGGGCCGCGCGACGGAGCGTTTCTTCCTCCCGCTCCTCAAGATCATCATCCCGGACATCGTGGACTACCACCTGCCCGAGGCCGGCGGCTTCCACAACTGCGCGATCATCTCGATCGACAAGAAGTACCCCAAGCACGCGCAGAAGGTGATGCACGCGGTCTGGGGCGCCCACATGATGTCGCTCACCAAACTGATCGTGGTCGTCGACGCCGACTGCGACGTGCACGATCTGCACGAGGTCGCGTGGCGGGCGCTCGGCAACACGGACTACGCCCGTGACCTCTCCCTCGTCGAGGGCCCCGTCGACCACCTCGACCACGCCTCCTACCAGCAGTTCTGGGGCGGCAAGGCGGGCATCGACGCGACCAGGAAGTGGCCCGAGGAGGGCTACACCCGCGACGGCGGCTGGCCCGACATGGTGGAGTCCGACCCGCAGACGGCGGCGAAGGTCGACCGCCGCTGGAAGGAGTACGGACTGTGAGCAGCGCGTCAGCCGCCCTTCCGCAGCCCGGGCGCACCAAGGCGTTCCTGCGGCTGGTGATGATCGAGCACTCGGTCTTCGCCCTGCCCTTCGCCTACATCGCCGCGCTCACCGCGATGTTCCAGTGGGACCGGAACATCCACTGGGGCCGCCTGCTGCTGGTCACCGTCTGCATGGTGGGCCTGCGCACCTTCGCGATGGCGGTCAACCGGATCATCGACCGCGAGATCGACGCCCGGAACCCGCGCACCGCGCACCGCGAGCTGGTGACGGGCGCGATGTCGGTGAAGCACGCCTGGACGGGCGCGCTGATCGCGCTGGTGGTCTTCCTGGGTGCGGCGGCCCTGCTGAACCCGCTGTGCCTGGCGCTGGCGCCCATCGCGGTCATCCCGATGGTGGTCTACCCGTACGGCAAGCGGTTCACGAACTTCCCCCAGGCCATACTCGGCATCGCCCAGGCCATGGGCCCCATCGGCGGCTGGCTGGCGATCTCCGGGGAGTGGTCCTGGGACGCGGTGATCCTGGGCCTCGCGGTCGGCGTCTGGATCGGCGGCTTCGACCTGATCTACGCCTGCCAGGACGTGAAGACCGACCGGGAGATCGGCGTCATGTCGGTCCCGGCCCGCTTCGGCATCCCGGCGGCGGTCTGGGGGGCGCGGGCCTGCCACGCGGTGACGACCGGACTGTTCGTCTGGTACGCGGTCCAGACGGGGGCCGGCGCCTTCTTCTGGCTGGGCCTGGTGATCGTGGCGGGCGCCTTCGTCTACGAGCACTCGATCGTCCGGCCGCACGACCTGTCCCGCCTCGACCGCGCCTTCTTCAGCGTCAACGGCTTCATCGGGATCGCCCTGTTCGGGTGCGCGCTGCTGGATCTGCTGGTGCGGGGACTGACGGTCTGAGACGGGCGGCGCCTGCCGGGTGCGGCGGTCGGCGCCTGCCGGGCGTGGCGGTCCGAAAGTGCTGGTCGTGCACGGCGCGCGGCAGGGGGCGCGGTGACCGTGCCGGCGCCCCGGCGAGACGCCGGTGGCGCTGCGTCCCGTCCGGGCACGGGGGTCTTCGCCGCTGTTCGGCCTCGCCGAAATCCGCCGTATCGAGACGAACCTGGCCCACCGGTCCTGAGCATCTCCCCGCCCGCCGGTAGGCTCGGGGTGTGAACGCAGGAGAAACGCGGCGCACGCCTTGGATCGTGGGGGTGTCGGGAGCGTCCGGTACGCCGTACGCGGCTGCTGTGCTGCGTGCGTTGCTGGACGCGGGGGAGAGTGTCGACCTGGTCGTCAGCAGGGCCTCGCGGCTCACCCTGCTCGACGAGACCGGGATCTCCTTCCGGGACGCGCACTGGCAGGACGACCTGCGGGAATGGCTGTCCAGGGGGGCCGACGGCAAGCCCGGCAGCTTCTCCGTGAAGCTGGACCGCGTACGGCACTGGAGCGCCGGGGACCTGGCGGCCGGGCCGTCCTCGGGGTCGTATCCCGCCAAGGGCATGCTCATCGTGCCCGCCTCCACGGCCTGTGTCGCCGGTGTCGCGCTGGGGCTGTCGAAGGACCTGCTGCAGCGGGCCGCGAGCGTGACCCTGAAGGAGCGGCGCACGCTGGTCGTGGCCGTGCGGGAGACCCCGCTGGGCGGACAGACGCTGCGGCAGCTGGTCGCCCTGGACGACGCGGGCGCCAGCGTGGTGCCGGCCTCGCCCGCGTTCTACGCGGGCGCCACGCACATCCAGGACCTCGTCGACTTCGTCGCGGGGCGGGTCCTGGACGCGGCGGGCGTCGAGCACCGGCTCTACCGCCGCTGGAAGGGCGACCTCGGCGGCGGCTCCCGTACCTCCTGAACGGGTCCAGCACTTCCAGCCGTTCAGATCAGACCGTTCACATCAGACCGTTCAGATCAGACCGTTCACAACCTCAGACTCTTCAGCGGAAGGCTTCAATCGCATGGACGCGGTGGACAGGCAGCTCATCCAGGCCCTGAGGGAGAACGGCCGGGCCTCCTACGCGGAGCTGGGACGCCTCGTCGGACTGTCGGGACCCAGCGTCACCGACCGCATCAACCGGCTGGAGGCGGCCGGGGTCATCACCGGCTACCGCGCCACCGTGGACGCCGCCTCCCTCGGCCTCGGCGTCATCGCCCTGATCGGCATCTCGCTCTCCGACGCCGCCGACCACGAGGACGTGGCCGCCCGGCTGAAGGACCTCACCGAGATCGAGGACTGCTGGTTCATCGCGGGCGACGACTCGTTCATGCTCAAGGTGCGGGCGACCAACGTCGACGGACTGGAGAAGATCATCCGGCGGCTGTCCGGGACGAAGGGCGTCTCCCGCACCCGGACCACCATCGTGCTGTCCACCAAGTGGGAGAACCGGGTGGGTGAGCTGCCGGAAGAGGCCTAGGCGTACGGTTTACGGAGTCTGTCCCAGGACGAGCAGGAAGAGGTAACGCATGGACGCCGGGCTCAAGCGCGAGCTGGAGGACAAGGTCCGGGCCGGTGAGCGGCTGACCCGTGAGGACGGCATCGCGCTGTACGCGTCGGACGACCTGGCCTGGCTGGGCGGCCTCGCGCACGAGGTGCGCACCCGCAAGAACGGTGACGTGGTCCACTTCAACGTCAACCGTCACCTCAACATGACGAACGTGTGCACCGCGTCCTGCGCCTACTGCTCCTTCCAGCGCAAGCCGGGCGAGAAGGACGCGTACACGATGCGCATCGAGGAGGCGGTCAAGCTCGCCAAGGCGATGGAGGGCGAGAGCCTCACCGAGCTGCACATCGTCAACGGGCTGCACCCGAACCTGCCGTGGCGCTACTACCCGCGGTCACTGAGCGAGCTGAAGAAGGCCCTGCCGCACGTCTCGCTGAAGGCGTTCACGGCCACGGAGATCCACCACTTCGAGACCATCTCCGGGCTGTCCGCCTCCGAGATCCTCGACGAGCTGATCGACGCGGGCCTGGAGTCCCTGACCGGCGGCGGCGCGGAGATCTTCGACTGGGAGGTCCGGCAGCACATCGTCGACCACCGCACCCACTGGGAGGACTGGTCGCGCATCCACCGCCTCGCGCACGAGAAGGGCCTCAAGACCCCGTGCACCATGCTCTACGGCCACATCGAGGAGCCCCGCCACCGCGTGGACCACGTCCTCAGGCTCCGTGAACTCCAGGACGAGACCGGCGGCTTCCAGGTCTTCATCCCGCTGCGCTACCAGCACGACTTCGTGGACGTGAAGGACGGCAAGGTCCGCAACCGGCTCCAGGCCCGCACCCAGATGGCGACCGGCGCGGAGGCCCTGAAGACCTTCGCGGTCTCCCGCCTGCTGTTCGACAACGTTCCGCACGTCAAGGTCTTCTGGGTCATGCACGGCGTGCAGACCGCGCAGCTCGCGCTCCAGCACGGCGCCGACGACATGGACGGCTCGGTCGTCGAGTACAAGATCACGCACGACGCCGACAACTACGGCACCCCGAACAAGCTCACCCGCGAGGACCTCCTCGACCTCATCCGCGACGCCGGCTTCCGCCCTGTCGAGCGGAACACCCGCTACGAGATCATCCGCGAGTACGACGGCCCGGACCCGGCCCGCCGGGAGTCGCCGCAGCCGATGCGGGTGTGAGGGGGCTCGCGGTCGTCCGTCGTCCGTCGGCCGCGGGCGTGCGGGAGCTGGTCGCGCGGTTCCCCGCGCCCCTCGGGGAGACACCTCCGTGTCCGTGGGTACTCGCCCCGCATGGTGGTCACGAAGTCGTCCGAGGACGCCTACGACGCCGGGCCGTTCGTACCTGACCGCGGCGGCCTGCCCGCCCTGCGCAGGGCAGCCGCCGACTGCCGGGGCTGCCCGCTGCACCGGGACGCGACGCGGACGGTGTTCGGCGCCGGCGGCACCGGCGCCCGCGTGATGCTCGTGGGCGAGCAGCCCGGAGACCAGGAGGACCGTCAGGGCGAGCCCTTCGTCGGGCCGGCCGGCAAGCTGCTGGACCGTGCCCTCGCGGAAGCCGGCATCGATCCCGGCGAGGCGTACGTGACCAACGCCGTCAAGCACTTCAAGTTCACGCGGGCCGAGCCGCGCAAGCGCCGGATCCACAAGGCGCCGACCCTGCGGGAGATGACCGCGTGCGGGCCGTGGCTGGCCGCCGAGCTGGCCGTCGTGGAGCCCGAGCTGATCGTGGTGCTGGGCGCCACCGCCGGGAAGGCGCTGCTGGGATCGTCGTTCCGGGTCTCGCAGGTGCGCGGGACGGTGCTGGAGGAGGAGATCCACGGGCGCCCGGAGCGGCTGGTGGCGACCGTGCACCCGTCCGCGGTGCTGCGCTCGGACGACCGCGAGGCCGCCTACCAGGGGCTGGTCGCGGACCTGAAGGTGGCGGCGCGGACACTCGGGTGACGTCGTGGCGTACGTGGCGTACGGGCGTACGTGGCGTACTCGCCTACGCGACCTACGTGACCCACGTGACGCCGAGCAGACTTGAGACGGGCAGGGCGTAATGGCTACTCTCGCCCTATGACCCTTACCTTCACCCTCGATCCGGTCGTGACCCCCGCGCTCCGCGACGGCCTCCTCGACCTGTGGACGGACGTCTCCAACGCGGGCGGCGCCGTCGGTTTCGTGCCGCCGGTGACCCGGGACACGGTCCGGCCGGAGCTGGTGAAGCACTTCGTGGCGATGTCCGAGGGGCGCACCCGGCTGCTCGTCGGGCACGACGCGTCGGGGCGGGTCGCCGCGGCGGTCTTCCTCACCCACAACACGCACCGGCTGATGAGGCACTGGGTGTGGCTGTACACGGTGATGGTCCATCCCCGGCACCAGGGCAAGGGGTACGGCCGCGACCTGCTGGCCGCCGCCGCGGACGCGGCCCGCACCCTCGACGGCATCGAGGCGATCCGGCTCACCTGCCGGGGCGGCCTGGGGCTGGAGCGGTTCTACGGCTCCTGCGGCTACAAGGAGGTCGGCCGGGTACCCGGCGCGATCCGGGTCGCGCCGGGCGACGACCGGGACGACGTCATCATGCTGCTGCCGCTGACCTGAGCCGCCGGTCCGAGCCGTGCCCCCTGTGCGGGACCGGGCGGCGGGCGTGCTTCACTGGACGGTGTTCCTTTGGGACCGTTCGGGCCGGAAACAGAAGAACCGGAATCAGAAGTACCGGAAACGGAAGAACCGGAAACGGAAGAGTGGATTGAGATGCTCCGCTACACGCTGATGCGCCTCGGGATCTTCGTGGGCTGCCTCGTGGTCGTCTGGGGTCTCGTCTACTCCGGTGCCGCCCCGCGCGGCGTCGGCGGCTCCAACGGCATGTGGATCGTCCTGCTGGCCCTGGTGATCTCCGCGCCGATCAGCTTCGTGGTCCTGCGCAAGGAGCGCGACCGCGCCTCGGTCCAGGTCGTGCGGAAGGTGGAACGCGTCAAGGCCAACCTGGAGGCGAACCGCAGCCAGGAGGACGGGGCCGACGACACGGCGCGGGCCCAGGGCCAGACGGCCCAGGGCCAGACTTCCTAGGCTCCGCTTCCCGGCCTGATCCGCCTCACTCGCCCGGCGGGCCGGGCCCTTGCCCGCCGCACCCAACTACCCTGTGCCGCATGGGTGCCGTGAAGAGCAAGCGGATGCCGCGGGCGGTCCGTGAGCAGCAGATGCTGGACGCCGCCGTACGGACCTTCGGACAGCGTGGGTACATGGCCGCGTCGATGGACGAGATCGCCGAACTCGCGGGCGTGTCCAAGCCGTTGGTGTACCTGTACCTGAACTCGAAGGAAGACCTCTTCACCGCGTGCATCCGCCGTGAGGCGAGGGCGCTCACCGAGGCGGTCCGGGCCGGCGTACGTCCCGGACTGCCCGCCGACCGCCAGCTCTGGGAGGGCCTGGGCGCCTTCTTCACGCACACCGCGCGGAACCCGGAGGGCTGGTCGGTCCTGCACCTCCAGGCCCGCACCCACGGCGAGCCCTTCGCCGCCGAGGTCGCCGCGCTGCGCGAGGAACTCGTCGCGTTCGTGACCCAGCTGATCGTCGTCGCCGCCCGGGAGGCCCACCGGGACCCCGACCTGCCCGAGCGGGAGGTCGCCGGCCTCGCCGAGGCCCTGGTCGGGGCCGCCGAGTCCCTGGCCGCCTGGGCCAACTCCACCCCCGGCATCACCGCCCGGCAGGCGGCGGCCACCCTGATGAACTTCGCCTGGGCCGGCCTGGGCAGCCTGATGCAGGGCCACCCGTGGTCCCCGCCGGGCCCGGAGCACGGGGTGACCGGGTAGCACGCCCGGTCACGGCCTCGCGGCTTCCCGGCCCCGCCCGCGCCTCACGACGTCAGCGGATACACGCTCCCCGTCACGTGTACGCGGGCCCCGTCGCGGAGTTCGAAGAGGCCGCCTGTCGCGGCGTAGGTGACCGATCCGGGGAGAAGCACCGGTGCGCGGAAGTCGGCTCGTACCAGGACGGCCGTCGGGGTGCCGTGGGCGGCGAGGCAGCGGGCCACGGTCCACATGCCGTGGGCGATGGCCCGGCGGAAGCCGAACAGGCGGGCGGTGAGGGGGTGCAGGTGGATCGGGTTGCGGTCGCCGGAGGCCGCGCCGTACCGCCGCCCGATGTCCCCGGCCAGCCGCCACTGGGCGACGGCGGGCAGGGTCTCGCGGTCCTCCACGGGGGCGCCGCCCGTGGCGGCGCCCGTGCGGTGCCGGGCCAGATATGTGCTCCTCGACTCCCACACCACCTCGCCCCCGGCCCGTACCTCGGTCACCACCGCCGCCTCGGTGCCCCGCCGGTGGGGCACCAATTCGTCGACGTACACCGTGAGTTCGTACGTCCCGGTCGCCGTCAGGGGGCGCAGCCGGGTGATCTCGACCGACGTGTGGACGAGCCCGAGCAGCGGCAGCGGGAAGTCCCGGCCGCTCATCAGCCGCATGGCCAGCGGGAAGCCGAGGACGTGCGGATACGTCGGCGGCAGCGCGTCCTCCCCGGTCGCGAACCCGCACACCCGCTCGTAGGCGGCCAGCCGCGCCAGGTCGACGCGCAGGCCGGGCAGGACGAGCCGGGTGCGCGGGAAGTCCGCGTCCGGGCGGGGCCGTTTGAACGGGGACAGCAGGGCGCCGCGGGCGAGCAGGGGCGCGAGGGCGGGGGAGCCGGAGAGCGTGGTGGGGGTCGGCGCGATCGTCACTACGCCCCCAGCAGGCTCTGGCCGCACACCCGTACGACCTGCCCGTTGACCGCCCCGGAGGCCGGATGGGCGAACCAGGCGGCGGTCTCGGCGACGTCGACGGGCAGCCCGCCCTGCGCGAGGGAGTTCATCCGGCGGCCCGCCTCACGGATGAGCAGCGGGACGGCCGCGGTCATCCTCGTCTCGATGAACCCGGGCGCGACCGCGTTGACCGTCACCCCGTGCTCGGCGAGGGCGCGCGGCGCGAGAGCGCGGACCAGGCCGGCCACACCGGCCTTGCTCGCGCCGTAGTTCGTCTGGCCCGCGTTGCCGGCCAGCCCGGCGATGGAGGCGGTGGCCACGATCCGGCCGCCCCGCCCGAGGGTTCCCGCCGCGAGCAGCGCGTCCGTGGTGCGCAGCACGCTCGCCAGGTTCACCTCCAGCACCGAACTCCAGCGCTCGGCGGGCATGTTGACCAGCCGCCGGTCACGGGTGACGCCCGCGTTGTGGACCAGGACGTCCAGACCGTCGGGCAGCGCGGCGGCGATCCGCTCGCCCGCGTCCGGCGCCGTGATGTCGAGGGCGAGCGCGCTGCCGCCGATCCGGTCGGCGACCTGCCGGGCCGCCGCCTCGGCCTGCGGTACATCGAGGACGACGACCCGCGCCCCGTCCCTGGCCAGCGTCCGGGCCACCGCCGCGCCGATCCCGCGCGCGCCTCCGGTGACCAGCGCGGTACGGCCGGCCAGCGGGTGGTCCCAGTCGTCGGGGGCGCCGGCCTGCTCCACGCCCACCTCGATCACCTGGCCGCTGATGTACGCCGACCTGGGGGAGAGCAGGAAGCGCAGGGTCGACTCGGCGGCGAGCGCGTCGGCCAGCCGTACCAGGTTCACGGTCCTGCCCCGGCCGATCTCCTTGCCGAGCGAGCGGGTGAAGCCCTCCAGGGCCTGCTGGGCGGCGGCCTGGTGGTGGTCGGCGGGGTCGAGCGGGGCGCCCAGCACCACCACCCGGCCGCTCGCGGCGACCGACTCCACCACGGGGTGCAGGGCCGCGTGGACGCCGGCGAGGCCGTCGACGGTCCGTACGCCGGTGGCGTCGAGGAGGACGGCGGCGGGGCGCTCGGCGGAGCGGGCCGGGGTGAGGCCGGTGGCGGCCAGGTCCAGGTCCGACGGGCCCGCGGTGAGGTGGAGCAGGTCGCCGCCGAGGGTGGGGTGCTCGGGTGACCAGCGCTTCAGCGGGGCGGGCCGGGGGAGACCGAGACGCCGGGTCAGGAAACGGCCGGGCGCGGTGCCGGCGAAGCTCAGATAGCGGTCGGCCATGTCATCTCCCGGCAACGGTCCCTGTTCCTTGCTTTCCTTGCATGTTCCTCGGATTCCTTACTCGGGAGTAAGGTTACCGAAGGTAAGACTACGTCACAGGTGAGGAGCAGGTCGACATGAACCCCTTGAAGCCGCCGGTGGCCCGGCGGGTGGCGGTCGTCGCCGGCGCCCGCGTCCCCTTCGCCCGCTCCGACGGGCCGTACGCCACCGCCTCGAACCAGCAGATGCTGACCGCCGCGCTGGACAGCCTGGTCGAGCGGTGCGGGCTCCAGGAGCCGGGCGCGGTGGGCGAGTTCGTCGCCGGGGCCGTCCTCAAGCACGCCCGCGACTTCAACCTCGCTCGCGAGACGGTCCTCGGCTCGGCCCTGGACGCCCGCACCCCGGCGTACGACGTCCAGCAGGCCTGCGGGACCGGACTCCAGGCCGTGATCGCCGCCGCCAACAAGATCGCCCTCGGCCAGACCGAGTCGGCGGTCGCGGGCGGCGCGGACACCGCGAGCGACGCGCCGCTGGGCGTCAACGACGAACTGCGCCGGATCCTGCTGGCGGCGCGGCGGGCGACGTCGCTGAGCGGCCGGGCGAAGGCCCTGGCCCGCATCCGGCCCGCGCATCTGGTCCCCGACATCCCGCGCAACGCCGAGCCGCGCACCGGGCTGTCCATGGGCGAGCACGCGGCCGTGACCGCCCGGGCCTGGGGGATCACCCGGCAGGCCCAGGACGAGCTGGCCGCCCTCAGTCACCGGCGGCTGGCGGCGGCGTACGAACGCGGCTTCTTCCAGGACCTCGTGGTGCCGTTCCGGGGGCTGGCCCGCGACCAGAACCTGCGCCCCGGCTCCACGGCGGAGAAACTGGCCACGCTGAAGCCGGTGTTCGGGCTCGACGGCCCCGACCCGACCATGACGGCGGGCAATTCGACGCCGCTGACGGACGGGGCCGCCGTCGTGCTGCTGGCGTCGGAGAAATGGGCCGAGGCGCGCGGGCTGGAGCCGCTGGCGTATCTCACGGCCCACGAGACGGCGGCCGTCGACTTCGTGGCGGGCGATGTCGCGGGCGGCGAGGACGGGCTCCTGATGGCGCCCGCGTACGCCGTCCCGCGCATGCTGGAGCGGGCCGGACTCGGCTTGGCGGACTTCGACCTGCTGGAAGTGCACGAGGCGTTCGCGTCCCAGGTGCTGGCGACGCTCGCCGCCTGGGAGAAGCGGGGCCTGCCCCCGGTGGACCGCGCCCGTCTGAACGTGGCCGGCTCCTCCCTGGCGACCGGACACCCCTTCGCGGCGACCGGCGCGCGGATCGTGGCGACACTGGCCAAGCTGCTCGCCGAACGAGGCTCCCCGGGGCGCGGGCTGATCTCCGTGTGCGCGGCGGGCGGCCAGGGGGTGACGGCGGTCCTGGAGCGGACGTGAACCTTCCTCACGTAACCTCCGAGGTTGCACACGGCCAGCGCGGGACCACCTCCCAACCCGCACGAACCTTCCACGTGAACCCCGTACGATCACCCCCCTCGCCTGCGGTGACCCAGGGACTTGTCCGACAGATTCCCGTCAGCCGCACCCGCCGGTGAACGTCCCGGTACGTCCCGCGCGTACCACACGCAGCAGAGCGGAACCGAGCCGCACGCCTCAGGAGCTGCCCATGTCCTCCCCGACCTACTCGTCCGGCCACGACTACGACGGCGCGCCCGTGCTGGTGGAACCGGAGATCCGGCGGCTGGACGGAGAGGTGCGGGAGGTGTCCGTGCCGCCGATCGCCCCGCCGGTGACCCACGGCTCCCTGGCGGACCTGCCCTTCGACAACGCGGACGCGGCGCCCGAGGACCGGGTGCTCAGCCGCCGCTCGCCGGACGGGACATGGACGCATGTGACGGCGGCTCAGTTCGCGGACCAGGTCCTGAAGTTGGCGAAGGGCATGATCGCGGAGGGGCTCATGCCCGGCGACCGGATCGCCGTCATGGCCCGGACGATCTACGAGTGGACGCTCCTCGACTTCGCCGCGTGGGCCGCCGGCCTGGTCACCGTGCCGATCTACCCCACCTCCTCGGTCTTCCAGACCCGGTGGATCCTCCAGGACTCCGGCGCGGTGGCCCTGGTGACGGAGCACGTGGGCCAGGCCTCCGCGCTGGGCCCGGAACTCAGCCGGCTGCCCGACCTGCGCCACCTGTGGATCATCGAGAAGGACCATCTGGAGCGCCTGGCGGAACTCGGCGATCCGGTCCCGGACCAGGAGGTCGCCGTACGGCGCGGGATGCTGGGCCCGGACACGCTCGCCACCGTCGTCTACACCTCGGGCACCACCGGCCGCCCCAAGGGCTGCGTCCTGACGCACGGCAACTTCCTCGCCGAGGTGGACAACGCGATCGAACTCCTGCACCCCGTCTTCAGGTCGAAGTCGGACGAGGAACTCGCCACCCTCCTCTTCCTCCCCATGTCCCACGTCTTCGGCCGCATGGTGGCGATCGCCTGTGTCCGCGCGCGGGTCCGGCTGGGCCACGCGCCGAGCCTGAAGGCGGAGGACCTGGTGGCCGAACTCGGCGAGTTCCGGCCGACGTTCCTGCTGGCCATCCCGTACATGCTGGAGAAGGTCTTCAACAGCGCCTGCGCCAAGGCGGAGAGCGGCGGCCGGGCGAGCGCCTTCGACCGCGCGACGAACGTGGCGATCCGCTACGGCGAGGCGATGGAGGCCCGCCAGTCCGGCACCGGCTCCGGCCCCGGCGCCGCCCTGAAGACGTCCCGCGCCTTCTACGACTCCCTCGTCTACCGCCGTATCCGCAACGCCATGGGCGGCAGGGTCCGCCACATCATCTGCGGCGGCTCACCCCTCGGCCGCCGGCTCGCCGCGTTCTACGCGGGCGCGGGCATGGAGATCTACGAGGGCTACGGCCTGACCGAGTCGACCGGCGCGGCCACGTGCACGCCCCCGCTCAAGCCCCGCCTCGGCACCGTCGGCTGGCCCCTGCCCGGGACGAGGATCCGCATCGCGTCGGACGGCGAGATCCTGCTCAGCGGCGGCCAGGTGTTCCGCGGCTACTGGGACCCGTACGGCGGGGGAGTGATCCCCGCGTCGGCCGACGACTGGTTCCCCACGGGTGACATCGGCCGCCTCGACGACGAGGGCTATCTGACGATCACCGGCCGCAAGAAGGAGATCCTCATCACCGCGGGCGGCAAGAACGTGGCCCCCGCCCCGCTGGAGAACTACCTGCGCTCCCACCCCCTGATCTCCCACTGCATGGTCCTCGGCGACCGCCGCCCCTACATCTCCGCCCTGATCACCCTGGACATGGCGGGCGTCTCGCACTGGCGCCGGATGAACGGCAAGCACCCGGTCCCCGCCGAACTCCTGGTCGACGACGAGGAGTTGCGCGGCATCCTGCAACGCGCCGTCGACGAGGCCAACAAACTCGTCTCCCGCCCCGAGTCCATCCGCCGCTTCACCGTCCTGCCCACCGACTTCACGGAGGAGGCCGGCCACCTCACCCCGTCGATGAAGCTGCGCCGGGAGACGGTGCTGCGGGACTTCACCGACGCGGTCGAGGGGCTGTACGAGAAGTAGGGAAGAAGTAGGGAACTCGACGAGAGGCAGGGGAAGCCCTGCCGGCCCTTGACTTCCCAAGGTCCCCGCGCGACATTCCCGTCCCCGCATTCGTTCCCGGTGGGCTGGAGTTGCCATGACCACGAGCACGGACTCCGCAGGACGCAGCGAACCACCGTCCCGAAGACGCCTGCTGGCGGGGGCGGCCGGTGCCGGGCTCGCGGTCGCGGCGGGGGTGCGGCACAGCGCCCACGCCGCCGGCCTGCCCCCGCTCGGGACGTACGACGTCGTCGTCATCGGGTCCGGCGCCGCCGGCCTGACCGCCGCGCTGACCGCCGCCCGGCAGGGGCTGAGCTGTGTCGTCGTCGAGAAGGCGGCCACCTTCGGCGGCTCGGCCGCCCGGTCCGGCGCCGGGATCTGGGTCCCGAACAACCCGGTGATCCTCGCGGCCGGCGTCCCCGACACCCCCGCCAAGGCCGCCGCCTACCTCGCCGCCGTCGTCGGCCCGGACGTCCCCGCCGACCGGCAGCGCGCCTTCCTCGCCCACGGCCCGGTGATGATCTCCTTCGTCATGGCCCACAGCCCGCTGCGTTCCGCTGGATGGAGGGGTACAGCGACTACTACCCCGAGCTCCCCGGCGGTCTGGCGAACGGCCGCTCCATCGAGCCCGACCAGCTCGACGGCACCCTCCTCGGCGCCGAACTCGCCCGCCTCAACCCGCCCTACCTGGACGTCCCCGCCGGTCTGGTCGTCTTCAGCGCCGACTACAAGTGGCTCGCCCTGGCCGCCGTGAGCGCGAGGGGCGCCGCCGTCGCCGCCGAGTGCCTGGCCCGCGGCACGAAGGCCGCCGCGCTGGGACAGAAGCCGCTCACCATGGGCCAGTCGCTCGCCGCGGGCCTGCGTATAGGGCTGCGCACCGCCGGGGTCCCGGTCTGGCTCGGCACCCCGCTCACCGAGCTGTACGTCGAGAGCGGCGCCGTCACCGGGGCCGTGGTCACCCGTGACGGTGTCCCCGGCCTGGTCCGCGCCCGGCGCGGGGTGATCGTCGGCTCCGGCGGCTTCGAGCACAACGCCGCCATGCGGGCCCGGTACCAGCGACAGCCCATCGGCACCGACTGGACCGTCGGCGCCAAGGAGAACACCGGCGACGGCATCCGCGCCGGCGCGAGCCTCGGCGCCGCCCTCGACCTGATGGACGACGCCTGGTGGGGCCCGGCGATCCCGCTCCCCGGCCAGCCCTGGTTCTGCCTCGCCGAGCGCACCCTCCCCGGCGGCCTGCTGGTCAACGCGGCCGGCCGCCGGTTCGTCAACGAGGCCGCGCCCTACGGCGACGTCGTCCACACCATGTACGAGCGGAACCCGACCGACCCCGACATCCCGGCCTGGCTGATCACCGACCAGAACTACCGCAACCGCTACCTCTTCAAGGACGTGGCGCCGGCCTTCCCGTTCCCGGACGACTGGTACACCTCCGGCGCCGCCCACCAGGCCTGGACCCTCGACGCCCTGGCCACCGCCATCGGCGTCCCCGGGCCCGCCCTGCGGACCACCGTGGACCGCTTCAACTCCCTCGCGGCCAAGGGCGACGACACCGACTTCGGGCGCGGCGACAGCGCGTACGACCACTACTACACGGACCCGGCCGTCCGCCCGAACTCCTGCCTGGCGCCCCTGTGGCTGCCCCCGTACCACGCCTTCCGGATCGTCCCCGGCGACCTCGGCACCAAGGGCGGCCTGCGCACCGACGCCCGCGCCCGCGTCCTGCGCCCCGACGGCTCGGTCATCCCCGGCCTGTACGCCGCAGGCAACGCCAGCGCCGCCGTGATGGGCCACAGCTACGCCGGCGCGGGCTCGACGATCGGCCCGGCGATGACGTTCGGGTACATCGCGGCCCGGGACCTGGCGGGAACCCTCTGACACCGAGCCGTACACGGTGCCGGCCCGGTCCCCGGCGGCCTCGCCGGCCGGGGACCGGGCCGGGCTCAGGCGGGGCGGCGGGCGATCAGGAACGCCTGCGGGGTCGGCTCCCCGAGTGCCTCGTCCGGAGCCCGTACCGTCCGGGAGTCGAGGGTGAACCCGGCCGCCGTCAGCAGGCCGGCGACATGGTCGGGCTGCCGCCGCTGGAAGTCGAGCGTGACCGGGTGGCCGAAGGGCCGTTCATGGCGCCGGGGCTCGTCCCCGACCTGGAAGGCGACGAGCAGCGGACCGCCCGGGGCCAGCACCCGGTGGAACTCGGCGAAGAGAGCGGGCAGCCGGTCCACCGGGGTGTGGATGGAGGAGTAATAGGAGACGACCCCGCCCAGCGCCCCGTCCGGAAGGTCCAGCTCCAGCATCGAGCCCTGCTCGAACCGCAGCCCCGGGTTCTCCCGGCGGGCGATCGCCAGCATCGACTCCGACAGGTCGAGGCCGTAGACGTCCAGCCCCAGCGCGGCGAGGTAGGCGGTCACCCGGCCGGGGCCGCAGCCCAGGTCGGCGACCGTCCCCGCGGCCACCAGTTCCGCGTACGCGGTGAGGATCGCCCGGTCCAGCGGCCTGGCCGTGAGCGGGTCGCGGAAGAGTGCGGCGTAGTCCTCGGCGATGGCGTCGTAGAACACCTGGGTGCTGCTCAGGAAGTCCATGTCGGTCATGGCCGCGGACCCTATCGGCCCGCACCGACAACGGGCCGGTGCCGGCGCGACCGCCGGAGCGGGCCCGGGGAAAGGCAGGAGCCCCGCCGCCTTGCGGCGCGGGGCTCCTTGGGTACTGCGGTCGGTTCCGGATCAGAGCTTCGGGCTCATGAACTCAGACAGGGGTGACGTTCTCCGCCTGCGGGCCCTTCGGGCCCTGGGTCACGTCGAAGGAAACCTGCTGGTTCTCCTCCAGCGAGCGGAAGCCGCTCGCGTTGATCGCGGAGTAGTGGACGAAGACATCGGGGCCGCCGCCTTCTTGGGCGATGAAACCAAAGCCCTTTTCGGCGTTGAACCACTTCACGGTTCCGGTAGCCATAAGCCCTCCTTGGGCCCAAAGGGTTGCCCTGCTCCAGAACCCTGCAAGTGTGAAAACAAGATGCCGCACAACTGCATACGTCTGAAAACGACTGGAGCCCGCGGTCACATGCTCCGCAGGCTCTGTACTGCAAGGGAAACCAAACTGCAACTTGCGGCGAGCCTAGCATGCGGGCAGCCGAAAGCGATAGAGGCCAAGATCACGTCACCCGGATGTTTGAAGGGCCGAGCGGAGGTTGACCTCGGGGGTGGACTCCGGAGCCTACTCCAGTGGAGCTAGTCTCGCGATGTGGACATTTCTCGCACCCGGCCGCGCGTCGGCCACATCCAGTTCCTGAACTGCCTGCCCCTGTACTGGGGGCTCGCGAGAACCGGCACGCTGCTCGACTTCGAGCTCACCAAGGACACGCCGGAGAAGCTGAGCGAGCAGCTGGTGCGCGGGGACCTCGACATCGGTCCCGTCACCCTCGTCGAGTTCCTCAGGAACGCGGACGGCCTGGTCGCCTTCCCGGACATCGCCGTCGGCTGCGACGGCCCGGTGATGTCCTGTGTGATCGTCTCGCAGGTCCCGCTGGAGGAGCTGGACGGAGCCCGGGTCGCCCTCGGCTCCACCTCGCGCACCTCCGTACGCCTGGCGCAGCTGCTGCTGTCCGACCGCTACGGCGTCCGGCCCGACTACTACACCTGCCCGCCCGACCTCAGCCTGATGATGCAGGAGGCGGAGGCGGCCGTACTCATCGGAGACGCGGCACTGCGGGCGAACCTGGTCGACGGGCCGAAGCACGGCCTCGAAGTGCACGACCTCGGTGCGCTGTGGAAGGAGTGGACCGGCCTGCCCTTCGTCTTCGCGGTGTGGGCGGCCCGCCGCGACTACCTGGAGCGCGAGCCGGTCATCACCCGCACGGTCCACGAGGCCTTCCTCGCCTCCCGCAACCTCTCCCTGGAGGAGGTCGGCAAGGTCGCCGAGCAGGCGGCCCGCTGGGAGGACTTCGACGAGGAGGTCCTGGAGCGGTACTTCACCACCCTCGACTTCCGCTTCGGCGCGCCCCAGCTGGAGGCGGTCGCGGAGTTCGCCCGCCGCGTCGGCCCCACCACCGGCTTCCCGGCGGACGTGAAGGTCGATCTGCTGCAGCCGTGATCCCGGCGCCCCGGCCCACTACGCTGCTGGCTAGCCACATGGGGCAGCGCGGGGAGCGCGGGGGACGCGGGGGAGGGGGCGCCATGCAGCCGCTCGGGATCGACGAACCCACCACCGTGGGGCCCTACCGGCTGCTCGGCCGGCTCGGCTCCGGCGGTATGGGCCGGGTCTACCTCGGCCGCAGCGCCGGTGGCCGCACGGTCGCGGTCAAGATCGTGCACCCGCACTTCGCGCTGGACGAGGAGTTCCGCGCCCGCTTCCGCCGCGAGGTCGAGGCGGCCCGGCGGGTCGGCGGCGCCTGGACCGCGCCGGTCCTGGACGCGGACCCCGAGGCGCCGGTGCCGTGGGTGGCCACGGGGTACGCGGCGGGCCCGTCCCTGTCGGTCGCGGTCACGGACGGCGGCCCGCTGCCGGCGCCCACGGTACGAGCCCTGGGCGCGGGCCTCGCGGAAGCGCTGGCGGCGGTGCACGACCTGGGGCTGGTGCACCGGGACGTGAAGCCGTCCAACGTCCTGCTGACCCTCGACGGCCCCCTGCTGATCGACTTCGGCATCGCGCGGGCCACCGACGGAACGGCGTCCCTGACCTCCACCGGCGTCTCCATCGGCTCGCCCGGCTACATGTCTCCCGAACAGATCCTGGGCAAGGGCGCGACAGGAGCGGCGGACGTCTTCTCCCTGGGCGCGGTGCTCGCGTACGCGGCGACCGGCGCGGCCCCCTTCCCCGGTGACTCCTCGGCCGCCCTGCTCTACAAGGTCGTCCACGAGGAACCCGAACTCGGCCCGCTGGACGGGGAGCCGCGCGAGCTGGTGGCGGCGTGCCTGGCCAAGGACCCGGACGCCCGGCCCACCCCCGGCGAGCTGGCCCGGCGCCTGGCCCCCGAGGGGGCGGCCCGGCTGGTGGCGGGCGGATGGCTGCCGGGGGCGCTGGTGGAGCAGGTGAGCCGGAGCGCCGTGTCGCTGCTGAACCTGGACGCGGGACAGGGCGGGCGGGAGGCGCCCTCGGGGCCGGTGGGGTTCAGCAGCCCCTCGGTGGCGGCCGCCGGGCTCGGGGAGTTCGGGCCGCCGCCGGTGATGGCCGGGTCGGGGACGCCGAGTGCGCCGGCTCCCCGGGTGCTGCCGGTCCCCGTCCCGGAGCCCCGCGACCGGCGTCCGCATGCGGGCCCGCCCGGTACCGAGCCCGCCGCCGCTCCCGCCGCTCCCGCCGCTCCCGCCGAGTCCGCCGACCGCCGTGGCCCCGGCCGGCTCTCCGTCTCCGTCTCGGCGACCTCGCAGACCGGGCCCGGTACCCGGGGACGCCGGCTGAGCTGCACGGTGGCGCTGGCGGTCGCGGGGGCGATGGCGGCGGTGACCCTGGGGTCGGTGTTCCTGTCCGACCTGCTGCCGGGCGACGGCCGTGACGATCCGAGCGCCTCCGACGACGACGGCGCGTACTCCCCGGCGCCGAGCGCCTCGACCAGCACGGGCCAGGACACGGCCCCGGGCGGCCCGGCCGCCGTCCCCGCCGCCTACCTCGGCACCTGGGAGGGCCAGGCCGCCGCCCTCGACGGCACGCTGCCCATGGGCACCTTCCGGCTGACCGTCCACCGGGCCGCCGTGGGCGGGGAACTGGGCACGCTCCGGCACACGGACGTGCTCGGCGGCGTCTGCGACGACGTCCTGACCGTCAAGCAGGTGACCGGAAAACAGGTCGTCGCGTCCGCCGTCGGAGCCGAGTCGAACCGCAGTGTGTGCAACCAGGCCGCGCACACGGTCCGCCTCACGCCGGTCGGTGACGACCTCGACTACCAGTCGGACAGCGAGGGTTCGGGGCGGCCCGGGGCACGGCTGTCGAAGGTCGGATGAAGGACCTCCCGGGATGACCGGCCTGCTGATCGCCCTCGCCGCGCTGTGGGGTGCGGCGGCGGGGACGCTGGTCCCGCGCGCGGCCTACCGGTTCTCCGTCCCGCAGGAGGAGCACTGGCGCCGGCTGTGCCCCGGCGGGCATCCGCTCCGGGGGCCGGCGCGGGGGTGGATCGGGCGGGCGCGGTGCCCGCAGTGCGCGGGCGGGGCCGTCGCCGCGCGCGACGCCGGAACCGTCGTACCGCGGCCCGCCTACGGTCCCGGCACCCCCCTCGTCTCCCTCGTCACCGCCCTGCTCTGCGCCGGCCTCGCCGCCGCCACCGGCCCACGGCCCGAAGTCGTCGTCTGGCTGCTGCTCGCGCCGGCCGGGGTGCTGCTGGCCGCCGTCGACCTCCGGGTGCGGCGGCTGCCCGACGTGCTGACCCTGCCGCTCGCGCTCGCCGCGCTGCTGCTGCTCGGCCTGGCCGCGCTGGTGCCGGAGCACGCGGGGGACTGGGGGAGCGCGCTGCTCGGCGCCCCGGCCCTCGGCGGCGGCTACTTCGTGCTGTGGATCGTCAACCCCGGCGGCATGGGCTTCGGCGATGTGAAGCTGGCGCTCGGGACGGGCGCGCTGCTGGGCTGGTACGGCTGGCCGACGGTCATGCTGGGCACCTTCGCCGGATTCCTGTTCGGGGTCCTGTACGCCGGTGCCCTCGTCGTCGCGCGGCGCGCGGGCCGCAGGACCGCCATCCCGTTCGGGCCGTTCCTGCTCGCGGGCGCGTACGCCGGACTGCTGATCGGTGCGTACGCGGCCTGACGTCTTTCCCGGAACAGGCCTGGCGTAGGCTGGTTCGGTCTGTCCACAACCCTTGACGAAAGGGACGCTTCGGTGACCGAGAAGGCCGACCTCCAGTCTGTGCTCGACCGTGCCGCCGACGGCGGACGGATCACCCCCGAGGAGGCTCTCGACCTCTACCGCGACGCCCCGCTGCACGCGCTGGGCGCCGCCGCCGACGCCGTACGCCGCCGCCGGTACGCGGGCACCGAGCACATCGCCACGTACATCATCGAGCGGAACATCAACTACACCAACGTGTGCGTCACGGCGTGCAAGTTCTGCGCCTTCTACGCGCCGCCGAAGGACACCGCCAAGGGCTGGACCCGCGACCTGGACGACATCCTGCGCCGCTGCGCGGAGACCGTCGAGCTCGGCGGGACGCAGATCATGTTCCAGGGCGGCCACCACCCCGACTACGGCGTCGAGTACTACGAGAAGCACTTCTCCGCCATCAAGCAGGCCTTCCCGCAGCTGGTCATCCACAGCCTGGGGGCGAGCGAGGTCGAGCACATGGCCCGGATCTCCCGGGTGAGCGTGGAGGAGGCGATCCAGCGCATCCACGCCGCCGGTCTCGACTCCTTCGCGGGCGCCGGCGCCGAGCTGCTGCCGGCCCGTCCGCGCAAGGCCATCGCGCCGCTGAAGGAGTCCGGCGAGCGCTGGCTGGAGATCATGGAGGCCGCCCACCGGCTGGGCGTGGAGTCCACGTCCACCATGCTGATGGGCACCGGCGAGACCAACGCCGAGCGCATCGAGCACCTGCGCATGATCCGTGACGTGCAGGACCGCACCGGCGGCTTCCGTGCCTTCATCCCGTACACCTACCAGCCCGAGAACAACCACCTCAAGGGCCGCACGCAGGCGACGCTCTTCGAGTATCTGCGGATGATCGCCGTCGCGCGGCTGTTCATGGACAACATCGCCCACATCCAGGGCTCGTGGCTGACCACCGGCAAGGAGGTCGGCCAGCTGTCCCTGCACTACGGCGCCGACGACCTCGGCTCGATCATGCTGGAGGAGAACGTGGTCTCCTCGGCCGGTGCCAGGCACCGCTCCAACCGGATGGAGATCATCGACCTGATCCGCAAGGCGGGACGGGTCCCGGCGCAGCGCGCGACGACGTACGAGCACCTCGTCGTCCACGACGACCCGGCGAACGACCCCGTCGACGAGCGGGTGATGTCCCACATCTCGTCCACGGCGATCGAGGGCGGCACGGCTCATCCCGAACTGAAGCTGCTCGCGTCCAACTAGGGCCGCCGTGCTGACGATCCACGCGGATGCGCGGGGGCGGGCGCTCGTCGTCGAGGGCGCGTGGATCGCCGGCGCCGGGACGCTGGCGGAGCTCGTGGCCGCGCACCCGGGGGCACGGGTGCGCGAGTGGCCCGGCATCCTCACGCCGGGACTCGTCAACCCGCACGGCACGGAGCTGCTGGAGCAGACCTACCACCCCGATCCGCGGGAGGCCGCCGAGCTGGGCATCGAGCCGCTCACCGGGGACGCGGCGGCGGCACTCCTCGAGGACGAGGCCCGTCGGGGCGCGAGTGCCCGGCGCGGGGTGCAGCGGATGCTGGCGCACGGCACGGTCGCGGCGGCCTGCGAGGACCTGCGCAGCCGGGCGGTGCGGGACGTCGTGCGGCGCTCCGGTCTCGCGGTGGTGGGCCGCCTCGGGCGTCCCGGCGGGGCGCCCGCGCTCGACCCCTGCGCCTCGGGCCTCCCGGTGCAGTTCGCGCCCCCGAGGGAACGGGGCTCCGCCGCGCGGTTCGCCCTGTTCGACGTCCGGGACGAGGCCGAGCTGGCGGAACGCGGCGCGAGCACGTGCGTGGCCACGGTGGCGGACGGGCGCCTGGTGTACCGGCGCCGGTGACGCCCCGGCCCGCTCAGCCCGCGAACGCCTTCGCGAACGCGCCCGAACTCTGCCTCACCCCACTGCAGTTGGTGGACGGATCGTCGGACGCGGAGTCATCGTCCTCGCACTGCTGGTCCCGGAACGTCGACCACATCGACACCCAGGCCACCGCCTTCTCCTCGGCGAACCTCCTCACCTGGGCCGCGTCGGAGAGGGTGAACGTCTCGCCGTCGACGTCGTTGACACCGACCATCGAGGTGAGCGCCATGCCCCGCCAGGCGTCCGCGCCGGACAGCCCGAACACGTCCTTGAGCTGGGTGTGGGCGGCCTTCGCGGAGGTGAGGGCGTAGTCACCCATGTCGCCGTCGTACGACTCGCCGTAGTTCATCGTCATGAGGTTGACGGTGGAGACCTGTACGTCGTGCGCGTTGGCCGACTCCAGGAGGGCGAGGCTGTCGGCGTCGAGGCCGGAGGGCATGACCGGGAGGGTGAAGGAGACCTGGAGGCCGGCGCGTTCCTCCTGCAACGCGGCGATGGCCTCGGAGCGCAGGTCCACCGAGCCGGAGTCGGTCAGTTCGTCGCCCTCGATGTCGAAGTCGGCCCGGGTGGAGCCGGCCGCGTCCAGTGCCTCCCCGTACGCCTCGGCCAGCTCGGCCGCGCTGTCGCAGGTCGCCGCCAGCTCCTCGCCCGAGGCCCCGCCGAAGGAGACGCGGACCGTGGCGCCGTCCTCCTTCAGCCGCGCGATCCGGGACGCCACCGACGTGTCGCCGATGGCCGTGGTGCCGTTCCACTTCGGGGTGCAGGCGCTGCCGTCGGAGATCACGAAGGCCAGGTTGTAGGTCGTGGGGGAGCCCGTGGAGTCGAGGTCGGACGCCTCCGTGGCGCTGACGTAGGGGGCGTACGCGGTGGCCGCGGACGCCTCCTCGCCCGGGGACGCGGTCGTCCGCCGGGAGGCCTCGGGGGTCGCGTCCGATGTGTCGTCGGACTCCGCGGAGCAGCCCGCGGTGGCCAGCAGGAACAGGCAGGCGAGCCCGGACGCCGGCTTCAGGAGACTCCGCATGGCGTGTACACCCTCTCTCGTGATTTCTGTCTCAGGACGGAAACAAAAAGTGTTTCCGGAGTGGAAATGTCTCACACGCGGACGTGCCGCGCGGGAACAGCGACCCCATGGAAACCGCACAGACAGAAGCGGTCAAAAGGTGCGCAGAGTCTGTTCTATTCGGGCATTCAGCCCCTTTCCCTCGGCCCCGGGTCGTGCGGGCTTTCCTGGAATCTCTCAGGAGAAGGACAGGTTGGGGAGTTTCTCATGGGCCTCTCACAAGAAAGCCCGAGTTTGTGCCACATAAAGAGTCCCTAATATCCGGGGAATGCATTCCGAGCCTGCCATCGAAAACCGCGCCGCCGTTCAGCGCGGCCGCCGCCGCAAACGCGGCAGCGGGTCCGTCGAGGGACCCGTGTTCGTTGACAACTCCGGTCGCCGGTCCAAGCTGCTGCGCCGGATCGGTCTCCTCGTCGGTGTCGTCTGTCTCGGGTACGCGGTCGTGCTCGGCATGGCGTTCATGGGCATCGGCATCTCGGCCAACCCCTCCTCGCTGGTCCCCTTCGGCGGCGGAAGCGGTGGCGGACCGGGCGGCGGCGGCCCCGCCGGCTACCAGCCGCTGGGCGGCGTCGGCGACCCGGCCGTCCGCCCCAGCGGCACCCCGTCGGCGCTGCCCACGGCGCCGCCCACCGCCTCGGCGGCCTCATGAACCCGACGACGCCCCCCTCGCGCCGCCGCAGGCGGGCCCCCTCCCGGATCGAACGGGCGGCGGGCAGGGCCGCGGCGCTCCAGAAGCCGCGCGTCATCCTCGCCCTGCTGCTCCTGCTCGCCCTGACCAGCGTCATGCTGCTGGACGGCTATCTGCGCGCCGAGGTCGGCGGTGACCAGCGAGTGCGCGACGGAGCCAGCGCCGGCAAGGTGCCGGACAAGATCCTCAACGGCGGGCCGATCATCTCCTTCCGGAGCGGCCAGGCGACCACGATCTCCGTCCCGGACAAGACGATCGCGCTCACCTTCGACGACGGCCCGAACCCGACGTACACGCCCGACATCCTGAAGATCCTGGAGAAGTACGACGTCCCCGCCACGTTCTTCCTGGTCGGGTCGATGGTCTCGCGCTACCCGGACATCGTGCAGGACATGGTCGAGCAGGGCAACGAGGTGGGCATCCACACGTTCACCCACGTCGACCTGTCCTATCAGAGCGACGCCCGGATCAGGCGCGAGATGACCCAGACCCAGCTCGCGCTGGCGGGCGCGGCCGGCATCACGACCACGCTGTTCCGGGCGCCCTACTCCTCGCAGACGGACGCCATCGACAACTACAGCTGGCCCGTCTACAAGGCGCTCGGCGCCGACGGCTACACCAGCGTCTTCGTCGACACCGACAGCGACGACTGGAAGAAGCCGGGCGTCTCGAACATCGTCAAGTGGGCCACCCCGAAGGGGACCACGGGCGCGTCGGTCCTCATGCACGACGCGGGCGGCGACCGCGAGCAGACGGTCGAGGCGCTGCCGACGTACATCAAGAAGATGAAGGCGAAGGGGTACACCTTCACCACCATCAGCGGGGTCATGCGGCAGGCGGACACGAGCGCGAACGGGAGCGCGAGCGGGAACGGGAGCGGGAACGGGAGCGCGGACGCGAACGGGACCGGCGGGCAGGCGGCTGGGGAGCAGTCCGCCGTTCCTGTCCCCGGGGAGCAGCCCGCCGGCGGTCTCGGCGGCTCGGCCGTCTCCCCGCTCCAGGCCGCGCACCGCGAGGCCACCGGCGCGACCCTCTACGAGGGCAAGGCCCTCGTCATGGCCGTCGCCGTCGCCGAGTGGGCGGTGCCCACGCTGTCGGTCGGACTGGCCGTGGTCGGCGTGGCGGTCCTGGGCCGCTTCGGGATGATGGTGATCCTCGCCCGCCGCCACCACCGGCAGCGCAACAGACGCCGGTTCAGCTGGGGGGAGCCGGTCACCCGGCCGGTGAGCGTGATCGTCCCGGCGTACAACGAGAAGGAGTGCATCGCCAACACCCTCAAGTCGCTGGCGCTGAGCACCCACCCGATCGAGGTCATCGTCGTGGACGACGGCTCGACGGACGGCACGTCCGAGATCGCGCGCGACGCGGCCGCCTCGCTCGGCATGACGAACGTCCGCGTCATCCGCCAGGAGAACGCGGGCAAGCCGGCCGCCCTCAACAACGGGGTGCGCAGCGCGCGCCACGACATCGTCGTGATGATGGACGGCGACACGGTGTTCGAGGCGGACACCGTACGCCGGCTGGTGCAGCCGTTCGCCGACCCCGCGGTGGGCGCGGTCGCCGGCAACGCCAAGGTCGGCAACCGCGACACGGTCATCGGTGCCTGGCAGCACATCGAGTACGTGATGGGCTTCAACCTCGACCGCCGGATGTACGACCTGCTGCGCTGCATGCCGACCATCCCCGGCGCGATCGGCGCGTTCCGCCGTGAGGCGGTGCTCCAGGCCGGCGGGATGAGCGAGGACACCCTCGCCGAGGACACCGACATCACCATCGCCATGCACCGGCAGGGCTGGCGGGTCGTCTACCAGGAGCACGCGCGCGCCTGGACCGAGGCGCCGGGCTCCCTCAAGCAGCTGTGGTCGCAGCGCTACCGCTGGTCCTACGGCACGATGCAGGCGCTGTGGAAGCACCGCAAGTCCCTGACCGACACGGGCCCCTCGGGCCGCTTCGGCCGGGTCGGCATGCCACTGGTGGTGATCTTCCAGATCGTCACGCCGGTCTTCGCCCCGCTGATCGACGTGTTCACCGTCTACTCGATGATCTTCGTCGACTTCGAGGCGGCCCTGCTGGCGTGGTGCGCGGTGCTGGGCGTCCAGCTGGCCTGCGCGGCATACGCCTTCCGCCTCGACCGCGAGAAGTACCGCTACCTGCTGATGATGCCGCTGCAACAGCTGGCCTACCGCCAGATGATGTACCTCGTCCTCATCCACTCCTGCATCACCGCCCTCACCGGCGGCCGGCTGCGCTGGCAGAAGCTGAAGCGGACGGGCGAGGTCGGCACTCCCGCGGGCGCGAGCTGATGGGGGCGCACAGCAAGGGGGCGGTGCGGCCGGCTCCCGTCGCGGACACGGCTCCGCCGCCGCGGGTGAGGCCCGCGGGCCGCGACCGGTACTTCGACACCCTGCGGGCCGTGGCGCTCGTGCGGGTCGTCGCCTACCACACCTTCGGCTGGGCCTGGGCCGGCCTCGTCTTCCCCTCCATGGGCATCATGTTCGGCCTGGCCGGGACCCTGATGGCGAAGTCCCTGGAGCGTCCCGCGCACACGGTGGTGAGGAGCCGGCTCCGCCGGCTCCTGCCCCCGTTCTGGTTCTGGGGCGTCTTCGTGGTCGTCGCGATGCTGATCCACGGCTGGATGCCGGGCTGGCAGATCGTCTACTGGATCGTGCCGCTCGGCGACCCGCCGGGCAACGCGTGGGGCACCCAGGCCTGGGAGATCCTCTGGTACCTGAGGACGTACCTCTGGTTCGTCCTGCTCTCCCCGCTCCTGCTGCGGCTGTTCCGGCTCGCCCCGGTCCCGGTGCTGCTCCTGTCCCTCGCCCCGATCCTGGTCCTGACCTTCCTCTGGCCGGGCCCGGACAACCGGTTCGGCATCGCGCTGTGGGACCTGTCGACGTACCTCTTCTGCTGGATCCTCGGCTTCGCCCACCGCGACGGCGTCCTCCAGCGGATGAAACCGGCCGTCGTGGTCGTGCTCTCGCTCGCCGCGCTCGGCTACGGCGGCTGGTACGCCCTGTCCCACCAGGCCGAGTCCGGTACGTACGACCTCGACGAGATTCCCCTCGCGCAGGCCTTCTGGTCGGCCGGGTTCGTCATGCTGCTGATGTGGGCCAAGGCCCGCTTCCGCGTCGACTTCGCCGGGCTCGCCCGCTTCCGCCGCCTCGACCGGATCGTCACGGTGTTCAACGCGCGGGCCGTGACGATCTACCTCTGGCACCAGATCGCGCTGATCCTGGCGGTCCCGCTGATCGACCAGTTCTGGAAGGTGCCGGCCTTCGAGGCGTACCTGCCGCTGGAGAGCCAGTGGTTCATGTTCGGCGTCGGCTGGATCCTGATCGCGGTGTCCGTCCTGCTGTGCGGCTGGGTGGAGGACGTGGCCGCGAAGAAGCGGCCGCGCCTGCTCCCCTGAGCCGGGAAGCCCGGGGACGTACTGCAACAATGGGCCCGTGACCCGCGCTTCCCTGAACAAGCAGCCGCACGAAGTCGCCTCGATGTTCGACGACGTCGCGGAACGGTACGACCTGACCAACGACGTGCTGTCGCTCGGCCAGGACCGGGTGTGGCGCAGGGAGGTGGCCGCCGCCGTCGACGCCCGCCCCGCCCAGAAGGTCCTGGACCTGGCCGCCGGCACGGCCACGTCCTCCCTGCCCTTCGCCCGCACCGGCGCCTACGTCGTGCCCTGCGACTTCTCCCTCGGCATGCTCCAGGTCGGCAAGCGGAAGCACACCTGGCTGCCGTTCACGGCGGGCGACGCGACGCGGCTGCCGTTCCGGGACGACGTCTTCGACGCGGTCACCATCTCCTTCGGGCTGCGCAACGTGCACGACACGGACGCCGCGCTGCGCGAGATGTACCGGGTGACCAAGCCCGGCGGCCGGGTCGTGATCTGCGAGTTCTCACAGCCGACCTGGGCGCCCTTCCGCACGGTCTACACCGAGTACCTGATGCGCGCGCTGCCCCCGGTCGCCCGCGCGGTCTCCTCCAACCCCGACGCGTACGTCTACCTCGCCGAGTCCATCCGCGCCTGGCCCGACCAGCCCGCCCTGGCCGAGCGCCTGGGAAAGGCCGGCTGGTCGAAGGTGGCCTGGCGCAACCTGACCGGCGGGGTGGTGGCCCTGCACCGGGGCTTCAAGCAGAGCTGAGTGCGTCGGCCGCCCCCGCGGGCGGGCTGGACGGCAGGGCTTCGGCGCGTCGGCCGGTGTGACCGGCCCCGTCCGTCCGGCCGACGCGGCTCGGTTCGCGGGCGCGCGGGGCCCGGCCGGTGAAGGCCGCGCGGGGCCCGGCCGGCCGGAAACGGCTTCAGGGGGCGCCCGACCCGGCCACGGCGCAGGGGTCTCCCGGCTCGTCCAGTTCCCGTCGCATGCCGCCGCCGCCCGGACCGGGCAGGCGCGGTTCGTGCACGTCCGCGCCTTTGCCGCCCTCCCCCTCGCCGAACTCGAACCACACGGTGACTGACCACGGCCCCGCGCGCGATCTCGGCCCCGGGCGGCGGGTACTGCCGTACGACGTGGTCGACGACCGTGCGGCGGAAGTCGGGCCGGTCGGGCGCGGCGAGCAGGACGCCGCCCGCCTCGGCCGCCTCGCGCGCGTCCACGGCCATCGGACCGACCAGCTTCGGTACGCGCACCTCGGGCGGTTCGGGCGTTGTGCGCACAGACGTCACCCCCAGCGGTAGCCGCAGGGTAACCCCGGCCGGGTGGCGCCCGGAAGCGTCAGGTGCCTTTCCGCAGCAGTCGCATACGGTCAGTGACCGCCCGGGGTCAGAGGTCGAGCCGGTAGCAGTGCGCCTCGCGCTGCGACACCGGCGTCCGGAACACCTCGGCGAGCCGCATGCCCAGGCGCCGGGTCACCGCGACGGACCGGGCGTTGTGGGCGTCGACCATCGCGACCACGTGCGGAACGCCCGCCGCGCGCAGCCGCTCCAGCGTCATCTGCGCGGCCGTGGTGGCGTATCCCCGGCCCCACTGCTCCCGCCCCAGCCGCCAGCCGATCTCGATCTCGCCCGTCGGTCCCCAGTCCCGCTCCCACGGCTGGGCCCCGGTGAAGCCGAGGACCTGACCGGACCCGTCGAGCATCGTCCACAGGCAATACCCCCGCTCGGCGTCGTGCCGGCGCTGGCGGGCGGTGAGCTCCTCGTAGACCGACAACTCCGCGACGGTGCCGCCGTGGAACTCCATGACGTCCGGGTGTGCGAAGGTCCGGTGCCAGGCCACGGCGTCCTCGTCGGTGGGGACGCGCAGCCGTATGACGGGCAGAGCTCGGTTCACGGGGGGCAGCCCTTCAGCCGGTTGATCAATTGTGCTGAATAGACTGCCCGTGTCCAGTGCCGGTCGGCACGCAGATTTCGAACTGGGGGAGATCCCGCCGTGACCGAGCCCCTCTCCGAAAACACCGCCGATGTGATCGTCGTCGGCGCGGGGCCAGCCGGCTCCACCACCGCGTACCACCTCGCCAGGGCCGGACTCGACGTACTCCTGCTGGAGAAGACCGAGTTCCCGCGCGAGAAGGTCTGCGGCGACGGCCTCACCCCTCGCGCCGTCAAGCAGCTCGTGTCGATGGGCATCGACGTCTCCGAGGAGGCCGGCTGGCTGCGCAACAAGGGCCTGCGGATCATCGGCGGCGGGGTGCGTCTCCAGCTGGACTGGCCGGACCTCGCGTCCTTCCCGGACTACGGCCTCGTCCGCAAGCGCGACGACTTCGACGAGCAACTCGCCCGCCAGGCGCAGAAGGCGGGCGCCCGGCTGTACGAGCGCTGCAACGTGGGCGCCCCCGTCCTCGACGACCGCACGGGCCGCATCACCGGCGTGCACGCCAGACTCGGCGACACCGGGGAGAAGCGGGAGGTCACCTTCCACGCGCCGCTGGTCGTCGCCGCCGACGGCAACTCGACCCGGCTCTCGCTGGCGATGGGCCTGCACCGCCGTGAGGACCGCCCGATGGGCGTGGCCGTGCGCACGTACTTCACCTCGCCGCGCCACGAGGACGACTACCTGGAGTCCTGGCTGGAACTGTGGGACCGGCGCGGGGCCGAGGACCGTCTGCTGCCGGGCTACGGCTGGATCTTCGGCATGGGCGACGGCACGTCGAACGTCGGCCTGGGCGTGCTCAACACCTCCGCCTCCTTCAAGGAGCTGGACTGGCGTGAGGTCCTGAAGGCCTGGTGCGCGTCGATGCCGGAGGACTGGGGCTACACCCCGGACAACATGACCTGCCCCATCCGCGGCGCCGCCCTGCCCATGGCCTTCAACCGCCAGCCGCACTACACGAAGGGCCTGCTCCTCGTCGGCGACGCCGGCGGGCTGGTCAATCCCTTCAACGGTGAGGGCATCGCCTACGCCATGGAGTCCGGCCAGATCGCCGCCGAGGTCATCGTCCAGGCCCACGCCCGTGCCACGCCCGCCCAGCGCGAGATGGCCCTCCAGCGCTATCCGCGCATCCTCAAGGACACCTACGGCGGCTACTACACCCTGGGCCGCGCCTTCGTGAAGCTCATCGGCAACCCGAAGGTCATGAAGATCGCGGCCCAGCGCGGCCTGACGCACCCCATGCTGATGAAGTTCACGCTCAAGATGCTCGCCAACCTGACCGACCCGACGGGCGGCGACGCGATGGACCGCATCATCAACGGGCTGAGCAAGGTGGCGCCGAAGGCGTGAGGCGGCCCGGCGGGCGGGGCGGATTCCGGACATGTGCGGACCCGCCCCCCTCGGCCGGCCGCACCCGGGCCACCCCATACGTCCGACGCGGGACAGGCGACGTGGGACAGACGACGTGGGACAGGTCTGCGGGCAGGATGTCCGCGGGCAGGACGGAGGGGCCGCTGCCCCCGAGTGGCTGCGGCCCCTTCCGTGCGGCGGTGTGCCCGTGTGTCAGAGCACCCGCACCGCGCCGGTCGGCGGGTCGTACGACAGCGGCTTCTCGGCGACACCCGTGGACGGGTTCTGCGCGCCGACGAACATGCCGTCACCGACGTACACGCCCACGTGGTACGCGCTGCCCGCGCCGCCCCAGTACAGGATGTCGCCCGGCTGCAGGTTGCTCAGCGAGACCTGGGTACCGGCGGTCGACTGGTCCTGCGAGATACGGGGCAGGTCGATGCCGACCTGCTTGAAGGCGGTCTGGACGAGGCCGGAGCAGTCCCATGAGTTGGGACCGGTGCCGCCGGAGACGTAGGCGTCACCGACCTGTGCCCGGACGAAGGCGATGACCGCGGCGGCCGAGCCGGTGGCCGTGGACGAGCTGCTGGACGAGCTGCTGGACGTGCTGACGGACGTCTCGACGTCCGCCGAGGCGGACAGGGTGGTCCGCTCGCTGTTGCGGGTCGCACGCTCGGCAGCGGCCTTGCGGGCTGCCTCCTGGGCGGCCTTCTTCTCGGCCTCGGCCTTCTTCTTCGCCTCGGCGAGGTCCGCCTTGGCCTGCTTCGCGGCCTTTGCGGCGGCCGCGTCACGCTCGGCCTGCAGCTGGTAGTTCGCCGCCGCCTGCTGGGTGGCGTCGGCGGACTCGGCGACCTGGGCAGCCAGGTCGGCCGTCAGAGCGGGCAGTTCGAGGGTCTGCGTCACCGGCTCGGCGGCGTTCGCCGAACCGGACGCCCCGGCCACTGCCAGGGTGCTGAGGACGCCACCGGCAACTCCGGCCCGCATCGCGACTTTCGACGCGCTGCGGCGGGGTTTCCGGTGGCTGCGTATGTGAGCGGTGTGGGACATGAGAACAACCGGTATCAGGGGCTCCTCCATACCTTCAAGAAACGTGTGGTGCGCCACAGTTGTTCAATGGGGCCCCGAACGTCGGGCGTGTCGCTCTTTCCTGACGCCGTAACGGACAATGCGGACGCACATGATCAAGCCTGTGATCATGGGCTTTCGTCGTTACGCCCGAATTGCCCCGCGCTTACCACCAGTTGCGGTCGGTGGCCAAGCCTCCTTCTCCGGCGGCCGTGACGGGTGTGACGGAGGTCACGCAACGATGGCAAGCGCGACCGCGTCCCGCGCGGAGATCACGGGCGGATTGCGGACGGGTCACGACCCGGCTCCGCTCGTGAACGCGCGCACACGTTCACACCTGCACGACTTCTCCCCCTGAGATGTGAACGCGGCGCACTATCAAGCGCCCGCGTCCAGCACCAATTTGCATGCACGGGAAGCCTCTTGATATGGAGACGACCTGCCCCGCCTGCGCCGACGGGCGGAAATGTCACCTCTCGTGACCAGTCGGATGCATCTCGTACGAAGATCGCGGCCCGTCCGACTTCATGATCCTTCATCAGGTGGTGGAGATCACAAAGCTTGTGCAATACCCCGTGTCGCAGATCACAGAGCGGCAGGCATAGGATGCGAGTCAGTTGGGCTTGTGACCTGCTTCACATGTTCGCGATCTTCGCCGGGACGAGCGGGGGTTGCGGACTCGTGGGACGGACGTGGGCCCGATGCCATCGCCAGCAGTCAGTGCCGACTGAGAGGAGCGAGGAGCGGTGAACGCGTATGCGCCCATCCTCGTACTGGGAGCCCTCGGGGCAGGCTTTGCGATCTTCTCCGTGGTCATGGCCACGCTGATCGGTCCGAAGCGGTACAACCGGGCCAAGCTCGAGGCCTACGAGTGCGGGATCGAGCCGACCCCCACGCCGGCCGGCGGCGGGCGTTTCCCCATCAAGTACTACCTGACGGCGATGCTCTTCATCGTCTTCGACATCGAGATCGTCTTCCTCTACCCCTGGGCCGTCACCTTCGACGCCCTGGGTGTCTTCGGGCTCGTCGAGATGCTGCTCTTCGTGCTCACCGTCTTCGTCGCGTACGCGTACGTATGGCGGCGCGGCGGCCTGGAATGGGACTGAGGGGCCTTTAGTCATGGGACTCGAAGAAAAGCTGCCGAGCGGATTCCTGCTGACCACCGTCGAGCAGGCCGCGGGCTGGGTGCGCAAGTCGTCCGTCTTCCCCGCCACCTTCGGCCTCGCCTGCTGCGCCATCGAGATGATGACCACCGGCGCCGGCCGCTACGACCTGGCCCGCTTCGGCATGGAGGTCTTCCGCGGATCCCCGCGCCAGGCCGACCTGATGATCGTCGCCGGCCGGGTCAGCCAGAAGATGGCGCCGGTGCTCCGGCAGGTCTACGACCAGATGCCGAACCCGAAGTGGGTGATCTCCATGGGGGTCTGCGCCTCCTCGGGCGGCATGTTCAACAACTACGCCATCGTCCAGGGCGTCGACCACATCGTCCCGGTCGACATCTACCTCCCCGGCTGCCCGCCACGGCCGGAGATGCTGATGGACGCCATCCTCAAGCTCCACCAGAAGATCCAGAGCTCCAAGCTCGGCGTGAACGCCGAGGAGGCCGCCCGTGAGGCGGAGGAAGCGGCGCTCAAGGCCCTGCCGACGATCGAGATGAAGGGGCTGCTGAGGTGAGCGACGCGAACGGCACCAACGGGGCGTCGGAGGGGACCAACCCCGAGAAGGACCTCTCTGCCTCCAACCTCCCCGGCCAGCGCGGCCAGGGCGGCGAGGAGATCCGCGTCCAGCGCGGCATGTTCGGCACCGACCACGGGGGCGACACCTCCGGCTACGGCGGCCTGGTCCGCTCGGTCAGGCTCCCGGGACCGGCGAGCCGTCCCTACGGCGGCTGGTTCGACGAGGTCGCCGACGAACTGGAAGGCGCGCTGGAGGAGCAGGGACTCCTGCCCGAGAACGCGATCGAGCGGACCGTCGTCGACCGCGACGAGCTCACCTTCCACATCGAGCGCGAGCACCTGCTCCGCGTCGCCCGCACCCTGCGCGACGACCCGGCCCTGCGCTTCGAGCTCTGCACCGGCGTCAGCGGCGTGCACTACCCGCAGGACAAGGGCCGCGAGCTGCACGCCGTCTACCACCTGCGCTCGCTCACCCACAACCGGCTGATCCGCCTCGAAGTCAGCGCCCCGGACACCGACCGGCACATCCCGTCCCTGGTCTCGGTCTATCCGACCAACGACTGGCACGAGCGCGAGACCTACGACTTCTTCGGCATCGTCTTCGACGGTCACCCGGCCCTGACCCGGATCATGATGCCGGACGACTGGCCGGGCCACCCGCAGCGCAAGGACTATCCCCTCGGCGGCATCCCCGTCGAGTACAAGGGCGCCCAGATCCCGGCTCCGGACCAGCGGAGGTCGTACTCGTGAGCACTTCGCACGCCTCCCCTCGGGAGACCACCGAGGGCACCGTCTACACGGTCACCGGCGGCGACTGGGACGAGGTCGTCCAGTCCGCGGCCCGCGCCGACGACGAGCGCATCGTCGTCAACATGGGGCCCCAGCACCCCTCCACCCACGGGGTGCTCCGGCTGATCCTGGAGATCGAGGGCGAGACCGTCACCGAGGCCCGCTGCGGCATCGGCTACCTCCACACCGGTATCGAGAAGAACCTCGAATACCGCACGTGGACGCAGGGCACCACGTTCGTGACGCGCATGGACTACCTGACGTCCTTCTTCAACGAGACCGGCTACTGCCTCGCCGTCGAGAAACTCCTCGGCATCGAGGACCAGATCCCCGACCGGGCCACGATCATCCGCGTGCTCCTGATGGAGCTGAACCGGCTGTCCTCGCACCTGGTGTGCATCGCCACCGGCGGCATGGAACTCGGCGCCACCACGATCATGATCTACGGATTCCGTGATCGTGAAATGATTCTCGACATCTACGAGCTCATCACGGGCCTCAGGATGAACCACGCGTACATCCGCCCCGGCGGACTCGCCCAGGACCTGCCGCCCGGCGCGGTGGACCACATCCGCGAGTTCGTGAAGAAGATGAACAAGAACCTCCCGGAGTACGACAAGCTCGCCACCGGGAACCCCATCTTCAAGGCCCGCATGCAGGGCATCGGCCACCTCGACCTGGCCGGCTGCATGGCCCTCGGCGCCACCGGGCCGATCCTGCGCTCCACCGGCCTGCCGCACGACCTGCGCAAGTCGCAGCCCTACTGCGGCTACGAGACGTACGACTTCGACGTCCCGACCACCGACACCTGCGACGCCTACGGCCGGTTCCTGATCCGCCTGGAAGAGATGCGCCAGTCCCTGCGGATCGTCGAGCAGTGCCTGGACCGGCTCCAGCCCGGCCCGGTCATGGTCGGCGACAAGAAGATCGCCTGGCCCGCGCAGCTCGCGCTGGGGCCGGACGGCCTGGGCAACTCCCTCGACCACATCAAGAAGATCATGGGCACCTCCATGGAGGCGCTGATCCACCACTTCAAGCTGGTCACCGAGGGCTTCCGCGTCCCGCCGGGACAGACGTACGCGGCCGTCGAGTCGCCCAAGGGCGAGCTCGGGGTGCACGCCGTGTCCGACGGCGGCACCCGCCCCTACCGGGTCCACTTCCGCGACCCGTCCTTCACCAACCTTCAGGCCATGGCGGCGATGTGCGAGGGCGGCCAGGTCGCCGACGTCATCGTCGCCGTCGCGTCCATCGACCCCGTGATGGGAGGCGTCGACCGGTGACCACCTCTTCTTCGGAGCGGGGCGTCAGCCTGGGCATGCCCGAACTGCCCGCGCCCACGTACCCGGACGACGTCCGCGCCCGGCTGGAGACGGACGCGCGCGAGATCATCGCCCGCTACCCGGACTCCCGCTCGGCCCTGCTGCCGTTGCTGCATCTCGTGCAGTCGGAGGAGGGCCACGTCACGCGCACCGGGATGCGGTTCTGCGCGGACGTGCTGGACCTGACCACGGCCGAGGTGACCGCGGTCGCCACCTTCTACACCATGTACCGGCGCAAGCCGTCGGGTGACTACCAGGTGGGCGTCTGCACCAACACCCTCTGCGCGGTGATGGGCGGTGACGCGATCTTCGAGGAGCTCCAGGAACACCTGGGCGTCGGCAACGGCGAGACCACCGACGACGGCAAGGTCACCCTGGAGCACATCGAGTGCAACGCGGCCTGCGACTTCGCGCCGGTGCTGATGGTCAACTGGGAGTTCTTCGACAACCAGACCCCGGCCACCGCCAAGCGCCTCGTCGACGACCTGCGCGCCGGCCGCCCGGTCGACCCCACGCGCGGGGCGCCGCTGTGCACCTTCAAGGAGACCGCGCGGATCCTGGCCGGCTTCCCCGACGAGCGGCCCGGGGCCGTCGAGGCGGGCGGCAGCGCGGGACCCGCCTCGCTGGTGGGCCTCCGCCTGGCCAGGGGAGAGACCGCACCCGCGCGCGTGGTCCATCCACGCGACGGCGGACCGCACGACGAGCCGCAGGACAAGACAGTGCACCGCCCGTCACCGACGGAACACCTGAGCTCGCACGACGCGCCGCAGGACACGTCGGCCTCCGACCCGGCCCACCCGGCCGGGCCCACCGCCGAGGAGGGGGAGTGATGACCTTGGCAGCCGAGATCAAAGACACCAGCCCCGAGAAGCTGCTCGCACCGGTGCTGTCGGCCTTCTGGGACGAGGAGAAGTCCTGGACGCTGGACGTCTACCGAAGGCACGACGGATACGAGGGACTCCGCAAGGCGCTCGCCATGTCGCCGGACGACCTGATCGCGTACGTCAAGGAATCCGGTCTGCGCGGCCGCGGCGGCGCCGGCTTCCCCACGGGAATGAAATGGCAGTTCATTCCCCAGGGGGATGGAAAGCCGCACTATCTAGTTGTCAACGCCGACGAGTCGGAGCCGGGGACCTGCAAGGACATCCCGCTCCTCTTCGCGAACCCGCACAGCCTCATCGAGGGCATCGTCATCGCGTGTTATGCCATCAGGTCGTCGCATGCCTTCATCTACCTGCGGGGTGAAGTCGTCCCTGTGCTGCGGCGGTTGCACTCAGCCGTCGCTGAGGCCTACGCGGCGGGCTACCTCGGCGAGAACATCCTGGGCAGCGGCCTCGACCTGGAACTCACCGTGCACGCCGGCGCGGGCGCGTACATCTGCGGTGAGGAGACCGCGCTCCTGGACTCGCTCGAAGGCCGCCGGGGTCAACCGCGGCTCCGCCCCCCTTTCCCTGCTGTCGCGGGCCTCTACGCGTGCCCGACTGTGGTGAACAACGTCGAGTCGATCGCGTCGGTTCCCGCGATCCTGAACAAGGGCAAGGACTGGTTCAGGTCGATGGGCAGCGAGAAGTCGCCGGGCTTCACGCTCTACTCGCTCAGCGGCCATGTCACCAGTCCCGGTCAGTACGAGGCCCCGCTCGGCATCACGCTCCGCCAGCTCCTCGACATGAGCGGCGGCATCCGGGCCGGGCACCGCCTCAAGTTCTGGACGCCCGGCGGCTCCTCGACCCCGATGTTCACCGACGAACACCTCGACGTCCCTCTTGACTACGAAGGAGTGGGTGCCGCGGGTTCCATGCTCGGCACGAAAGCGTTGCAGTGCTTCGACGAGACGACCTGCGTCGTGCGTGCCGTCACCCGCTGGACCGAGTTCTACGCGCACGAGTCCTGCGGCAAGTGCACCCCCTGCCGCGAAGGCACGTACTGGCTCGTGCAGTTGCTGCGTGACATCGAGGCCGGGAAGGGCGCCATGTCCGACCTCGACAAGCTGAACGACATCGCCGACAACATCAACGGCAAGTCCTTCTGCGCCCTCGGCGACGGCGCCGCCTCGCCGATCTTCTCCTCGCTCAAGTACTTCCGCGAGGAGTACGAGCAGCACATCACGGGCCGCGGCTGCCCCTTCGACCCGGCCAAGTCGACGGCCTGGGCCGACCGCACGGAGGTGAACGCATGACTGTGACCACCAACGCTCCCTCGGGCGGGGGAGAGGCGGCGGTCCCGCCGGAGGACCTCGTCTCGCTGACGATCGACGGCGCCGAGATCAGCGTGCCCAAGGGCACCCTGGTCATCCGGGCCGCCGAGCAGCTCGGCATCGAGATCCCCCGGTTCTGCGACCACCCCCTCCTCGACCCGGCCGGCGCCTGCCGCCAGTGCATCGTCGAGGTCGAGGGCCAGCGCAAGCCCATGGCGTCCTGCACCATCACCTGCACCGACGGGATGGTGGTGAAGACCCACCTCAGCTCGCCGGTCGCCGAGAAGGCCCAGCACGGTGTGATGGAGCTGCTGCTCATCAACCACCCGCTGGACTGCCCGGTCTGCGACAAGGGCGGCGAGTGCCCGCTGCAGAACCAGGCGATGTCGCACGGCAACGCCGAATCCCGCTTCACCGGCAAGAAGCGGACCTTCGAGAAGCCCGTCCCCATCTCCACGCAGGTGCTGCTCGACCGTGAGCGGTGCGTGCTGTGCGCCCGCTGCACCCGCTTCTCCAACCAGGTCGCGGGCGACCCCATGATCGAGCTGCTGGAGCGGGGCGCGCTCCAGCAGGTCGGCACCGGCGAGGGCGACCCCTTCGAGTCGTACTTCTCCGGCAACACCATCCAGATCTGCCCGGTCGGCGCGCTGACCTCGGCGGCGTACCGATTCCGCTCCCGTCCCTTCGACCTGATCTCCTCGCCCTCCGTCTGCGAGCACTGCTCCGGCGGCTGCGCGACCCGCACCGACCACCGGCGCGGCAAGGTCATGCGGCGGCTCGCCGCCAACGACCCCGAGGTCAACGAGGAGTGGATCTGCGACAAGGGGCGGTTCGCGTTCCGGTACGCGCAGCAGCGGGACCGGCTCCAGACGCCGCTGGTGCGCAACGCCGAGGGCGAGCTGGTACCGGCGTCCTGGCCGGAGGCGCTGCAGATCGCCGCCCAGGGGCTGCTCGCCTCGCGCGGCCGGACCGGCGTGCTGACCGGCGGCCGTCTCACCGTCGAGGACGCCTACGCGTACAGCAAGTTCGCGCGGGTGGCGCTCGCCACCAACGACATCGACTTCCGCGCGCGCGTGCACAGCAGTGAGGAGGCCGACTTCCTCGCCGCCCAGGTCGCCGGACGGGGCCGTGACCTCGACGGTACGGGTGTCACGTACACCGCCCTGGAGAAGGCGTCCGCGGTCCTGCTGGTCGGGTTCGAGAGCGAGGAGGAGGCGCCCGGCGTCTTCCTGCGGCTGCGCAAGGCCTGGCGCAAGCACGGACAGAAGGTGTTCTCCCTCGCCACGCACGCCACACGCGGTCTGGAGAAGGCGGGCGGCACGCTGCTGCCGGCCGCTCCCGGCACCGAGACCGAGTGGCTGGACGCGCTCGCGAGCGGGGCCGGCCTTGAGGACGACGGGGCGACGGCGTCCCAGGCACTGCGGGCCGAGGGCGCGGTGATCGTCGTGGGCGAGCGGCTGGCGGCTGTGGCGGGCGGACTGACAGCTGCCCTGAGGGCCGCGACCGCGACCGGCGCCCAGCTGGTGTGGATCCCGCGCCGGGCCGGCGAGCGCGGTGCCCTGGAAGCGGGCGCGCTGCCCACGCTGCTGCCGGGCGGACGCCCGGCCACGGACCCGCGCGCGCGGGACGAGGTCGCCGCCCTCTGGGGCCTGGCCGAACTCCCGCACCGCCACGGGCGCGACACCGGCCAGATCGTCGAGGCCGCCGCCGGCGGTGAACTCCAGGCGCTGGTGGTCGCCGGCGTCGAGGTCGCCGACCTGCCCGATCCGGCACGCGCGCGTGCGGCCCTCGCCGAGGTCGGCTTCCTGGTGTCGCTGGAACTGCGGCCCAGCGAGGTCACCGAACTGGCGGACGTCGTCCTTCCGGTCGCCGCGGTCGCCGAGAAGGCCGGCACCTTCCTCAACTGGGAGGGCCGGGTGCGCTCCTTCGAGACCGCGCTCAAGCCGGACCACATGACCCGGCGCCTGGCCCCCACCGACGCGCGCGTGCTGCAGATGCTGGCCGACGCCATGGACGTCCACCTGGGTCTGCCGGACCTGCGGACCGCGCGGGCGGAGCTGGACCAGCTGGGCGCCTGGGGCGGACCGCGGGCCACCGAACCCCGGGAGACCGCCGCCTCGTTGCCGCGGCCCGCCGCCGGCGAGGCGGTCCTCGCCGGGCACCGGCTGCTGCTCGACCAGGGCGTGCTCCAGCAGGGCGACGAGGCGCTCGCCGGGACGCGGCACGCGGCCCACGCGCGCGTGTCGCCCGCGACCGCCGCCGAAGCCGGCGTGAAGGACGGTGACGTGCTCGCCGTGACCGGCCCCGCCGGAGCCGTCGCGTTCCCGCTGCGGATCACTGAGATGCCCGACCGGGTGGTCTGGCTCCCGCTGAACTCCGTCGCCGGGGGCGTCGCTTCCGACACCGGGGCGCGGCCCGGCTCACTCGTCCGCATCGGACCGGCGACGTTCGCCGCCGAAGTCCCCAAGGAGGTGGAGGCATGAGCCCGTACCTCGCCGCTGAAGACCTCTCGATGTTCGGCACCGACCCCTGGTGGCTGGTCGTCGTCAAGGCGGTGTTCTGCTTCGCCTTCCTGATGCTGACCGTGCTGTTCTCCATCGTGTGGGAGCGCAAGGTCGTCGCCTGGATGCAGCTGCGCATCGGCCCCAACCGGCACGGCCCCTGGGGCATGCTCCAGTCGCTCGCCGACGGCATGAAGCTGATGCTCAAGGAAGACGTCATCGTCAAGCGCGCGGACAAGGTGGTTTACGTCCTCGCGCCGATCGTCGCGGCCATCCCGGCCTTCATGGCGATCGCGGTGATCCCCTTCGGCCCGGCCGGCAACGAGATCTCGATCTTCGGGCACCGCACCGCGATGCAGCTCACCGACCTGCCGATCGCGATGCTCTACATCCTCGCGGTCGCCTCGGTCGGCATCTACGGCATCGTCCTCGCGGGCTGGAGCTCCGGATCCACGTATCCCCTGCTGGGCGGCCTGCGGTCCTGCGCGCAGATGATCTCGTACGAGATCGCCATGGGCGCCGCGTTCGCCTCGGTGTTCCTCTACTCGGGGTCGATGTCGACCTCGACGATCGTCGAACAGCAGCAGGACCGCTGGTACATCCTCCTGCTGCCGGTCTCCTTCCTGATCTACATCGTGACGATGGTCGGCGAGACCAACCGCGCCCCCTTCGACATGCCGGAGTCCGAGGGCGACCTGGTCGGCGGCTTCAACACCGAGTACTCGTCGATCAAGTTCGCGATGTTCATGCTCGCCGAGTACGTGAACATGGTGACGGTCTCTGCCGTGTCCGTGACGCTCTTCCTGGGCGGCTGGCGGGCCCCCTGGCCGGTCAGCACCTTCTGGGAGGGCGCGAACCACGGCTGGTGGCCGATGCTCTGGTTCGTCATCAAGGTGCAGCTGCTGCTGTTCTTCTTCATCTGGCTGCGCGGCACGCTCCCGCGGGTCCGCTACGACCAGCTGATGAAGCTCGGCTGGAAGGTCCTCATCCCGGTCTCCCTGGTGTGGCTGATGCTCGTCGCCACCGTGCGGACCCTCAGGAACGAGAACTACGAATTCACCGACATCGCCCTCTACATCGCCGGCGGTGTCATCACCCTGCTGCTGCTCTCCTTCGTCGTCGACATCTTCCGCGAGAAGGCGAAGGCGGCCGAGCAGCCCGTCGAGGAACCGGCCGGGTTCGACCCGATGGCGGGCGGATTCCCCGTGCCGCCGCTGCCGGGACAGGAGCTTCCACCGGTGCCGCGACGCCGCTCGCGCCGGGAGCGGGAGCTGATTGTCAGTGGTGGACCGGATACTGCGAGTGACGGATCTTCGGATGGAAAGGAGGCGTCCGATGGCTGAGGAGCCGAAGGAGACCCAACCCGGTTTCCAGAATCCCGTGGCCGGCTTCGGCGTGACCTTCAAGGCCATGTTCAAGAAGCGGCTGACCGAGCAGTACCCGGAGCAGAAGAAGACCACCGCTCCCCGGTTCCATGGACGGCACCAGCTCAACCGCCATCCGGACGGCCTGGAGAAGTGCGTCGGCTGCGAACTGTGCGCCTGGGCCTGCCCCGCCGACGCCATCTATGTGGAGGGCGCCGACAACACCGACGAGGAGCGCTACTCACCGGGCGAGCGGTACGGCCGCGTCTACCAGATCAACTACGCCCGCTGCATCCTGTGCGGCCTGTGCATCGAGGCGTGTCCCACCCGCGCGCTGACGATGACCAACGAGTTCGAGCTGGCCGACTCCAGCCGCGCCAACCTCATCTACACCAAGGAGCAGCTGCTCGCCGGCCTCGAAGAGGGCATGGTCGACAGCCCGCACTCCATCTTCCCGGGCACGGACGAGCAGGACTACTACCGCGGCCTGGTGACGGAGGCCGCGCCCGGCACCGTGCGCCAGGTCGCCGTCTCCAAGGGCGAGGTCCCGCAGGAGGCCGCCTCGACCTTCGGCGAGGACGAGCCGACGACGGAGAAGGTGATCGGCCGATGAGCGCGCAACTCGCCGCCTACTCCACCTCCACGGGTGAGGCCTTCCAGTTCTGGGTCCTCGGTACCGTCGCGGTGATCGGCGCCCTGTGCACCGTCTTCATGAGGCGGGCCGTGCACAGCGCGCTCTGTCTCGCCGGCACCATGATCATCCTGGCGGTGTTCTACCTCGCCAACGGCGCCTACTTCCTGGGCGTCGTGCAGATCGTCGTCTACACCGGCGCGATCATGATGCTGTTCCTGTTCGTGGTGATGCTCGTCGGCGTCACCGCGGCGGACTCCCTGAAGGAGACCATCAGGGGCCAGCGCTGGCTGGCCCTGCTGTGCGGGCTCGGCTTCGGCATCCTGCTGGCCGCGGGCATCGGCAACGCCTCCCTCACCGAGTTCAACGGCCTCGCCCAGGCCAACGCCAACGGCAATGTGGAGGGCCTCGCCGCCCTCATCTTCACCAAGTACGTCTTCGCCTTCGAGATCACCGGCGCCCTGCTGATCACGGCCGCCGTCGGCGCCATGGTGCTCACCCACCGCGAGCGCACCGAGCGCCCCAAGACCCAGCGCGAGCTGGCCGGGGAGCGCGTCCGGGAAGGCAAGCAGCTGCCTCCGCTGCCCGCCCCCGGCGTCTACGCCCGGCACAACGCGGTGGACATCGCGGGCCTCCTCCCCGACGGCACCGCCTCCGAGCTCACCGTCATCAAGACGCTGCGCGAGCGCGGGCAGATCCGTGACGTGTCCTCCGAGGCCCTGAACGACCTGAAGGCCTTGGAGCAGCGCGCCGAGGAGCGCCTGGAGCGGACCCCGATCGAGCCGTCTCCCTACAAGCGGGCCGAGGAGGCGTCGAAGTGAACCCCGTCAACTACCTCTACCTGGCCGCGCTGTTGTTCACCATCGGCGCGACCGGCGTACTGATCAGGCGCAACGCGATCGTCGTGTTCATGTGCGTCGAGCTGATGCTCAACGCCTGCAACCTCGCGTTCGTCGCCTTCTCCCGGATGCACGGCAATCTGGACGGCCAGATCATCGCCTTCTTCACGATGGTCGTCGCCGCCGCGGAGGTCGTGGTCGGGCTCGCGATCATCGTGTCGCTGTTCCGTTCCCGCCACTCGGCCTCGGTCGACGACGCCAGCCTGATGAAGCTGTAAGGGGTCGCTGAACCGTGACTAACGCTGAGAATTTGATCGCGCTGCTCATCGCGGCGCCTCTGCTCGGAGCGGCGGTCCTGCTGTGCGGGGGCCGCAGACTGGACGCCATCGGCCACTGGATCGGCACGGCCCTGGCCGCCGCGTCCTTCGTGTTCGGCGTGATCCTCTTCGCCGACCTGCTCGGCAAGGACGCCGCACACCGCACGCTCACCCAGCACCTGTTCAGCTGGGTCCCGGTCGAGGGTTTCCAGGCGGACGTCGCCTTCCAGCTCGACCAGCTGTCGATGACGTTCGTGCTGCTGATCACCGGCGTCGGCTCGCTGATCCACCTGTACTCGATCGGGTACATGGAGCACGACGAGCGGCGCCGCCGCTTCTTCGGCTACCTGAACCTGTTCCTCGCGGCGATGCTGCTGCTCGTCCTCGCCGACAACTACCTCCTGCTGTACGTCGGCTGGGAGGGCGTCGGTCTCGCGTCCTACCTGCTCATCGGCTTCTGGCAGCACAAGCCCAGCGCGGCCACCGCGGCGAAGAAGGCCTTCCTGGTCAACCGCGTCGGCGACGTGGGCCTGTCGATCGCGATCATGCTGATGTTCACCACCTTCGGCACCTTCGCCTTCGGCCCGCTGCTCGGCACCCACGAGGAGCCGGGACTCGCCGGCGACACCAGTGAGGCCACGCTCACCGGCATCGCCCTGATGCTGCTGCTCGCCGCCTGCGGCAAGTCCGCCCAGGTGCCGCTGCAGTCCTGGCTCGGGGACGCGATGGAGGGCCCGACCCCGGTCTCGGCCCTCATCCACGCCGCCACGATGGTGACCGCGGGCGTGTACCTGATCGTCCGCTCCGGGGCCATCTTCAACGCCGCACCCGACGCCCAGCTGGTGGTCACCATCGTCGGTGCCGTCACGCTCCTGTTCGGTGCGATCGTCGGTTGCGCGAAGGACGACATCAAGAAGGCGCTGGCCGGCTCGACCATGTCGCAGATCGGCTACATGATCCTCGCCGCGGGTCTCGGCCCCATCGGCTACGTCTTCGCGATCATGCACCTGGTGACGCACGGCTTCTTCAAGGCCGGACTGTTCCTCGGCGCCGGTTCGGTCATGCACGGCATGAACGACGAGGTCGACATGCGGAAGTACGGCGGCCTCAGGAAGTACATGCCGGTCACCTTCGTCACCTTCGGCCTCGGCTACCTCGCCATCATCGGCTTCCCCGGTCTGTCCGGCTTCTTCTCCAAGGACAAGATCATCGAAGCGGCCTTCGCCAAGGGCGGCACCGAGGGCTGGATCCTCGGCGGCGCGGCCCTGCTGGGCGCGGCCATCACGGCGTACTACATGACGCGGGTGATGCTGATGACGTTCTTCGGGGAGGAGCGGTGGCGCAACCAGCCGACCCGCTCTCCCGAGGCGCCGAGCGCGGAGCCGGCCGCCGCCGGGCACCACGGCGAGGCCGCGTCCGGTCATGCCGCCGCCGCGACGGGCGAACCGCACCCGCACGAGTCGCCCAGGTCCATGACGATCCCGATGATCGTGCTGGCCGTCGGGTCGGTCTTCGGCGGCGCGTTCTTCAGCATCGGCGACCGCTTCCTGCACTGGCTGGAGCCCGTCACCGGCCACGACCACGGGCACGCCCCGGTCAGCGCGCTGACGGTCACCCTCGCCACGATGGTCGTGCTCGTCGTCGGTGTAGCCCTCGCCTACGTCCAGTACGGGCGCCGGCCGGTCCCGGTCGTCGCCCCGCGCGGGTCGCTGCTCACCCGGGCCGCCCGGCGCGACCTGCTCCAGGACGACTTCAACCACGTCGTCCTCGTCCGCGGCGGAGAGCACCTCACCCGCTCCCTGGTGTACGTCGACCACACCCTGGTCGACGGCGTCGTCAACGGCACGGCGGCCTCGGTCGGCGGCCTCTCCGGACGGATGCGCAAGCTGCAGAACGGCTACGCGCGGTCGTACGCGGTCTCGATGTTCGGCGGTGCGGCGGTCCTCGTCGCCGCGACCCTGCTGATGAGGGCGGTCTGATACCGATGTCCTTTCCCCTGCTGACAGCGACGGCGGTGCTCCCGGCCCTCGGGGCCATCGCCACGGCCGCCGTGCCGGCCGCGCGGCGCACCGCCGCCAAGTGGCTCGCGCTGCTCGTCTCGCTGGCCACCCTCGTGCTCGCCGCGATCGTCCTGGTCCGCTTCGACCCGGACGGCGACCGCTACCAGCTCACCGAATCGCACGCCTGGATCGCCGACTTCGGAGTCAGGTACGAGCTCGGCGTGGACGGCATCGGGGTGGCGCTCGTCGCGCTGACGGCGCTGCTGATGCCGTTCATCATCCTCGCGGGCTGGCACGACGCCGACCCGTTGGAGACGGGCAGCAAGCGCTGGCGGCCCACTCAGGGCTTCTTCGCGCTGATCCTGGCCGTCGAGGCGATGGTGATCATCTCCTTCGAGGCCACCGACGTCTTCCTCTTCTACATCTTCTTCGAAGCCATGCTGATCCCGATGTACTTCCTCATCGGCGGCTTCGGGGACCGGGCCCACCAGCACGGCGAGGAGGCCGCGTCCACCCAGCGGTCGTACGCGGCGGTGAAGTTCCTGCTCTACAACCTGGCCGGCGGACTGATCATGCTGGCCGCGGTGATCGGGCTCTACGTGGTCGCCGGGAACTTCTCGCTCCAGGAGATCGCCGAGGCCCGCGCCAACGGCTCGCTCGACATGGCGACCAACACCGAACGCTGGCTGTTCCTCGGCTTCTTCCTCGCCTTCGCGGTGAAAGCGCCGCTGTGGCCGCTGCACACCTGGCTGCCCAACGCGATGGGGGAGGCCACCGCCCCGGTCGCCGTCCTCATCACCGCGGTCGTCGACAAGGTGGGCACCTTCGCGATGCTCCGCTTCTGCCTCCAGCTGTTCCCGGAGGCGTCGAAGTGGGCGACGCCCGTCATCCTCGTCCTGGCGCTGATCAGCATCATCTACGGGGCGCTGCTCGCCGTCGGCCAGCGGGACATCAAGCGGCTGGTCGCGTACGCGTCGATCTCGCACTTCGGCTTCATCATCATGGGCATCTTCGCGATGACCAGCCAGGGCCAGTCCGGGGCGACGCTCTACATGGTCAACCACGGGATCTCGACGGCCGCGCTGATGCTGGTGGCCGGCTTCCTGATCTCGCGGCGCGGCTCGCGGCTGATCGCCGACTACGGAGGGGTGCAGAAGGTCGCCCCGGTGCTCGCCGGCACCTTCCTGATCGGCGGCCTGGCGACCCTGTCCTTGCCCGGACTCGCGCCCTTCGTGAGTGAGTTCCTGGTCCTGGTCGGGACGTTCGCGCGCTATCCGGTGATCGGGGTCATCGCCACCTTCGGCATCGTGCTCGCCGCGCTGTACACCCTCGTCCTCTACCAGAGGACGATGACGGGCCCGGTGAAACCCGAGGTCGCGACCATGCCGGACCTCAGGGTGCGGGAACTGGTGGTCGTCGCCCCGCTGGTGGTCCTGCTGATCTTCCTGGGCGTCTATCCGAAGCCCGTCACCGACATCATCGATCCGGCGGTCAAGCAGACCATGTCCGACGTCCATGAGAAGGACCCCCAGCCCGAGGTGGAGGCGGCCAAGTGAGCGCAACAGCCGTCCACAGCCTGTGGACAACCGCGGCCGACCCGATCTCGAAGATCGACGCGCCGAAGATCGAGTACGGACAATTGTCGCCCACCTTGATCGTCGTCGGCGCGGCGATCATCGGGGTGCTGGTCGAGGCGTTCGTCCCGCGCAAGTCCCGCTACTACGTCCAGCTGTTCGTGTCCGTGGTCGCGCTGACCGCCGGCTTCGCCGCGGTCGTCGCGCTCGCCGCCGACGGATACGCCACGACCAAGGCGGGCATCGCGGCGATGGGCGCGATCGCCGTCGACGGACCGGCCCTGTTCCTGCAGGGCACCATCCTGCTGGCCTCCCTGGTCGGCCTGTTCACCTTCGCCGAACGGCGGCTCGACCCGGAGGCGCACGGCAACCGCGTCGACTCCTTCGCCGCGCAGGCCGCCTCCGTGCCGGGCAGCGACAGCGAGAAGGCCGCGGTGAGGGCCGGGTTCACCACCACCGAGGTGTTCCCGCTGCTGCTGTTCGCCGTCGCCGGCATGCTGATCTTCCCGGCGGCCAACGACCTGCTGACGCTCTTCGTCGCGCTGGAGGTCTTCTCCCTCCCGCTCTACCTGCTGTGCGCCCTGGCCCGCCGCAAGCGGCTGATGTCACAGGAAGCCGCCGTCAAGTACTTCCTGCTCGGCGCGTTCGCCTCGGCGTTCACCCTGTTCGGCATCGCCCTGCTCTACGGCTACTCCGGCTCGATGTCGTACGCCACGATCGCGCAGGTCGTCGACGGCACGGTCACGACCGTCGACCCGGCGCTCGCGGCCACCATGGGCAACGACGCGCTGCTGCTCATCGGCGCCGCGATGATCATCATGGGTCTGCTCTTCAAAGTCGGCGCGGTGCCGTTCCACATGTGGACGCCCGACGTCTACCAGGGCGCGCCGACCCCGGTGACCGGCTTCATGGCGGCGGCGACGAAGGTGGCCGCCTTCGGGGCGCTGCTCAGGATCCTGTACGTCGTGCTGCCGGGCCTGCGCTGGGACTGGCGGCCGGTGATGTGGGGCGTCGCGGTGGTCACCATGCTGGGCGGTGCGATCGTCGCGATCACGCAGACCGACATCAAGCGGCTGCTGGCGTACTCGTCGATCGCGCACGCGGGCTTCATCCTCGCGGGTGTCATCGCGACCACACCGGACGGCGTCTCGTCGGTCCTCTTCTATCTGGCCGCGTACTCGTTCGTGACGATCGGCGCGTTCGCGGTGGTCACGCTGGTCCGGGACGCGGGCGGCGAGGCGACGCACCTGTCCAAGTGGGCCGGGCTGGGCCGGCGTTCGCCGCTGGTGGCGGCCGTGTTCGCGGTGTTCCTGCTGGCCTTCGCGGGCATCCCGCTCACCTCCGGTTTCGCCGGGAAGTTCGCCGTGTTCAAGGCGGCGGCGGAAGGCGGCGCGGCCCCGCTGGTCGTGGTCGGTGTCATCTCGTCGGCGATCGCGGCGTTCTTCTACATCCGCGTGATCGTGCTGATGTTCTTCAGCGAGCCGCGGCCCGAGGGCCCGACCGTCGCGGTGCCGTCCCCGCTGACGACGACGGCGATCGGGGTCGGCGTGGCGGTCACGCTGGTGCTCGGCGTCGCACCGCAGTACTTCCTGGACCTGGCGAACCAGGCGGGCGTCTTCGTGCGCTGAGACCAGCTCGCCGGCAGGCGCGAAAGCCCGGCTCCCGTTCACGGGGGCCGGGCTGCTGCGTGCGGGGCGGTATGCGGGGGTTCGATGCGGTGGCGGGTTACTCGCCGCTCCCGCGGCGCGGCTTGATACCGGTGAGGTCCAGGTCCACCGGGAACGGGGCGGCCACCTTCATCCGCTCGCGGAAGATCCCCACGCTGCTGTAGGCGCCGGTGGTCGGCTCCAGCTCGAAGGCATGGACGACGGCGAGCCCCTTCTCGTTCTCCACGCGCCAGTAGTGGGGAATGCCGGCCCGGGCGTACTTCAGCGGCTTGGTCTCGCGGTCCCGGGACACGGAGTCCACCGACATGACCTCGATGGCCAGGACGACGGCCTCGGCCGGGTACCGGGTCTGTTCCGGGTCCTCCACCACGTCCCCGCGCACCACGACCACGTCCGGCTCGGGCCGGTTCTGACGGTCGATGTCGATGGTGAACTCGCGGATGACCTCGAATTCCCTCGGGGCCAGGGACTGGAGCTGCCATTCGAAGAAGCTCACAGCGCGTGAGTGAAAGAGGGTCTGCGGACTCACGAAGACCAGGCTCCCGTCGATCAGTTCCGTGTGCGGAGGCAGATTCGGAAGCCGGTCCAGATCGTCGGCGGTCCAGCCGCCCTCCGGCGGTGTCGGCCAGGTAGGCGTGGACGCCTTCGGTGCGACGCTCATCAGTGCTCCCATGGGACGGAGTCTCGCCGGTGCATTCAGACTATCGGGCGGAAACGGGCAGGTCTCCCGCGAACGTGTGAACGAGTGTCGCGTCCTTGACGCGAGCTGCGGGGAGCGGCCTGTGGATAACTCCGGGGCTGTCGGTGCGGACCCCTATCGTGGAGGCAGTGGTCGAGGGACGACGCACGGGGGACGAGCGAGGTACGGGATGGGCGGGACGGTTGTGACGACCGCAGCAGACACGCCGAGGACATCGGAAGCGAGCGAGGCACTGGCCACGCTGCACCGGATCTTCGGATACGAGGCCTTCCGCGGCGCACAGGAAGAGGTCATCGAGCATGTGGTGGCCGGCGGAGACGCCGTCGTGCTCATGCCGACCGGCGGCGGCAAGTCGCTGTGCTATCAGATCCCGTCCCTGGTCAGACCGGGCACGGGCATCGTGGTCTCCCCGCTCATCGCGCTGATGCAGGACCAGGTGGACGCGCTGCGGGCGCTCGGCGTGCGCGCCGGGTTCATGAACTCCACGCAGGACTTCGACGAGCGCCGGGTGGTGGAGGCCGAGTACCTGGCCGGCGAGCTGGACCTGCTCTACCTCGCTCCGGAGCGGCTGCGCCTGCAGTCCACGCTGGACCTGCTCTCCCGCGGCAAGATCGCGGTCTTCGCGATCGACGAGGCCCACTGCGTCTCCCAGTGGGGCCACGACTTCCGCCCCGACTACCTGGCCCTGTCGCTGCTCGGGGAGCGCTGGCCGGACGTCCCGCGGATCGCGCTGACGGCGACGGCCACGGACGCGACGCACCAGGAGATCACCCAGCGGCTGAACATGCCGGCGGCCCGCCATTTCGTGGCGAGCTTCGACCGGCCCAACATCCAGTACCGGATCGTGCCCAAGGCCGACCCCAAGAAGCAGCTGCTGGGCTTCCTGCGCGAGGAGCACCCGGGCGACGCGGGCATCGTGTACTGCCTCTCGCGCAAGTCCGTGGACGCGACGGCCGAGTTCCTGTCCCGCAACGGCATCGAGGCGGTGCCGTACCACGCGGGCCTGGACGCGGGCACCCGCGCGGCCCACCAGTCGCGCTTCCTGCGGGAGGACGGCCTGGTCGTGGTCGCGACCATCGCCTTCGGCATGGGCATCGACAAGCCGGACGTCCGCTTCGTCGCCCACCTCGACCTGCCCAAGTCGGTCGAGGGCTACTACCAGGAGACCGGCCGCGCCGGCCGTGACGGACTGCCGTCCACGGCATGGATGGCCTACGGCCTCAACGACGTCATACAGCAGCGCAAGATGATCCAGTCCAGCGAGGGCGACGAGGCGTTCCGCCGCCGGGCCGCCGCCCACCTGGACGCGATGCTCGGGCTGTGCGAGACGACCCAGTGCCGGCGCGGCCAGCTCCTCGCCTACTTCGGCCAGGACCCGGACCAGCCGGCCTGCGGCAACTGTGACACCTGCCTCACCCCGCCGGAGACCGTGGACGGCACGGTCGCGGCCCAGAAGGTGCTGTCGACGGTGGTGCGGCTACAGCGGGAGCGGGGGCAGAAGTTCGGCGCGGTGCAGATCGTCGACATCCTGCTGGGCAAGCGCACGGCCAAGGTGATCCAGTTCGACCACGACCAGCTGTCCGTCTTCGGCATCGGCGAGGAACTCTCCGAGGGCGAATGGCGCGGAGTCGTACGGCAGTTGCTGGCGCAGGGGCTGCTCGCGGTCGAGGGGGACTACGGCACGCTGGTGCTGACCGAGGCGAGTGGTGAGGTGCTGCGGCGGGAGCGGGAGGTGCCGCTGCGCAAGGAGCCGAAGAAGGCGGTGACCTCGCGGTCGGCGTCGGGGTCGTCCGGCTCCGGGCGGGGCGAGCGCAAGGCCAAGGCCGCGGCCGCGGCGGCCGAACTGGCCGAGGAGCTGGTGCCCGCGTTCGAGGCGCTGCGGGCCTGGCGGGCCGAACAGGCACGCGAGCAGGGCGTTCCCGCGTACGTCATCTTCCACGACGCCACGCTCCGGGAGATCGCCACCGTGTGGCCGACGTCGGTGGAGCAGCTCGGCGGGATCAGCGGGGTGGGCGAGAAGAAGCTGGTGACGTACGGGGAGGGCGTGGTCGCGGTGCTGGCAGGGCTGGGCGGAGGTCCCGGGGCGACCGCCACGGCCACCGACGCGGACGCGGTGACGTCCACGGCCATGCCCGGCCCGGCGGACGACGCCGACCCGGGCGCGGACCACTGGCCGGAGATGGACGCGGAGCCCGAGCCGGAGGACTGGATATAGGGCGCCGGTCAGCTGGCGCGCTGCGCGGAGGTCACCTTCATCTCCGACTGCGTGGAGGCCACCTTCATCCGCGACTGCGCGGAGATGGCCGCCCGCGCCTGCCTCGCGGTAGGCCCGGTCGCGGCGGATCCGGGTCGCGGCGGATCCGGTCGCGACAGGTTCTGTGGGCACGGGCTGTGGACCGGTGCCGTACCGGGTCGGCACCGCCGCGGGTTCCCGTGAGTGCGCCTGCGGCTGTCGTGCGCTTGTGCCCGCTCTGCCCGGCCCCGTCCGCCCGCCCCCCGCCCCCCGTCCCCGCGTCGGCATCGGCCTCTCTCCAGCGCGTGGACCTGCTCCGGTAGGACCTCAGCGCCGGCAGCCGGTACCGGCCTCCGCGCCGACGCCGGTATCAACCTGCCCGTCCGCATCGATCCCGCACCGATCCCGGCACCGCTTCCGGAACTCCCCGCGCGGTACTGAGAGCCGGTTCCGGCACCGCGGCCGGTTCCGGTACCGCGGCCTGTCACAGTGCCCGGGTCGCGTACGCCCTGACGTCCGCGTCCGTGTCGGTCGTGGCGGTGGAGAGGGCCGCGCGGGCGTCCTCGGTGGTGGTGTGACGGGTCAGGGCCAGGACGGCGGCCTTGCGGACGTCGGCGTTCGGGTCGGCCAGGGTCTTGGCGAGAGCGGGGACGGCCACGTCCGGGCCGGCGGCGCCCAGCGCGGTCGCGGCGCCGGCCCGGACCTGCCAGGCGGGGTCGCCCTGGGCGGTCACGGCCCGGTCGGCCAGCGGGGCCGGGCAGCCAACGGCGGCCAGCGCCTCGTAGGCGGCCCCGCGGACCAGGGCATCGGGGTCGTCGACGAGGACGGTCAGAGCGGACAGGACGGTGTCGGCGTCGGACTCCGCCGATGCCCGGCCGCCGGCACTCAGGGTGGCCAGGGACTTGGCGAGGGCGACGCGGACCTCGCGGGAGGGCTCGGTGGTGGCCGCCTGGGACAGGGCGGTGACCGCGTCCACCGAGACGAGGGCGCGGACCGCCTCGATGCGGACGGCCGTGTCGGAGTCGGTGAGAGCGGAGGTGAACAGGGCGGCGTCGCCGAGCCGCAGGGCGCGCAGGACGTCCAGCGCGGTGGCCCGGACGACGGGGTCGGCGCCGGACAGGGCGGCGGCGAGACGGTCCCGCAACGCGGCTTCCGGCGGCAGCGTCTCGACGAGTTCACGCAGGGAGGCCGCCGCGGCGGCGCGGACGCCGGCGTCCGGGTCGGAGAGCGCCGTGGCGAGCGCCGGGCCGGTTCCGGGCGGCACGGTCTCGGTCAGGACGGTGACGGCGGTGCGGCGGACGGCGGGCTCGGGGTCGGTCAGGTAGGGGGTGAGGGCCGAGTGGTCGGGTTCCTCCTCCGCGAGGGACAGGAGGGCCAGCAGGCGGGGCGAGACCGGCAGGTCCGCGTCGGCACCGGGGCCGGCGGCCGGACCGGGTGCCGCGGCCTCCGCCCCCGGCGACACGGGCGCCACCTCCCGGGCGCCGGCCGTCGCCACCTGTTCCGGATGCACCTCGCCGAGGTGCCGGGACGGACCGCCGGTCGGGGTGAACTCCTCGACCGGGACCAGATAGGGAGCCACGGGACGAGCCGTGAACTCCATCGCGCCAGAGGGGGACTTGTGCAGATCGAGGTGGTGGAACCAGGACGCGTCGTCGCGGCGCGGATGGTCGAGGCGGTCGTGGTAGAGGCCCCAGCGGGACTCCGTGCGGGCCAGGGAGGCGCGGGCGGCCATCTCCGCGCAGTCGCGGATGAAGGTGACCTCCGCGCAGCGCATCAGCTCGTGCGGGGTGCGGGCACCCATCGCGGCGATGTCGGCGCGCATCCGCTCGAACGCCTCCAGGGCCAGGGAGAGCCGGGCGCCGGACTTCGGCGGGGCCACGTAGTCGTTCACGAAGCGGCGCAGCTTGTACTCGACCTGGGTCTGCGGCGGGCCCTGCGGGTTGCGCAGCGGGCGGTAGATCAGCTCGTGCGCGTCCCGGAGCTGGTCGGCGGGCAGCTCGCCCGCGTACGGGCGGTAGCGGGAGGCGTCCGCGCCCGCCAGGTCCCCGTACACGAACGCGCCGATCATGTAGTTGTGCGGGACGCAGGCCAGGTCGCCGGCCGCGTACAGACGGGGGACGGTCGTGCGGGCATGGTCGTCGACGCGTACACCGGAAGCCGAGTGGCCGCCGCACAGGCCGATCTCGGAGATGTGCATCTCCACGTCGTGGGTGCGGTAGTCGTGTCCCCGGCCCGCGTGGAACGTGCCGCGTGTCGGGCGTTCGGTGGAGTGCAGGATGGACTCCAGGGCCGCGACCGACTCCTCCGGGAGGTGGCTCAGCTTCAGGTACACCGGGCCCCGGTCGGACGCCACCTCCGCCGCGAACTCCGCCATCATCTGCCCCGACCAGTAGTCGGAGTCGACGAAGCGTTCGCCGTGCCGGTTGACCTGGTAGCCGCCGAAGGGGTTGGCGACGTAGGCGCAGGCCGGGCCGTTGTAGTCCTTGATCAGCGGGTTGATCTGGAAGCACTCGATACCGGTGAGCTCGGCGCCCGCGTGGTAGGCCATCGCGTAGCCGTCGCCCGCGTTGGTCGGGTTCTCGTACGTCCCGTACAGGTAGCCGGAGGCCGGCAGGCCGAGGCGGCCGCAGGCACCGGTCGCCAGGATCACCGCGCCCGCACGGACCGAGACGAACCGCCCCGTACGGGTGTTGAAGCCCGCGGCTCCCACGGCCCGGCGGTCGCCGCCCTCGCCCGCCGTGAGCACGCGCACCGGCATCACCCGGTTCTCGATGCGGATCCGCTCCCGCATCTCGCGCCGCCGCAACTGCCGGTACAGGACCTTCTTGACGTCCTTGCCCTCCGGCATCGGCAGCACGTAGGAGCCGGACCGGTGGACCTGGCGGACCGCGTAGTCCCCGTGCTCGTCCTTCTCGAACTTCACGCCGTACGACTCCAGTCGCTGCACCATGGCGAAGCCGCGGGTGGCGGTCTGGCGGACGGTGGACTGGTCGACGATGCCGTCGTTGGCGCGGGTGATCTCGGCGACGTAGTCGTCGGGCTCGGCGCGGCCGGGGATGACCGCGTTGTTGACGCCGTCCATGCCCATCGCGAGTGCTCCGGAGTGGCGGACGTGCGCCTTCTCCAGGAGCAGGACGTCCGCGCCGTGTTCGGCGGCGGTCAGGGCCGCCATGGTGCCGGCGGTGCCGCCGCCGATGACGAGGACGTCGCAGCTCAGCTCCTCGGCGTCGGCGAGGGACGGGATCTGCGTGGTGGTGTCCACCGGCGTGCCTTTCAGATGCTCAGTGAGGTCAGGACGTCACGCCGCAGCGCCGCGCGCGCGGGATCGTCGCGCGCCGTACGGTCGCGCGGACGCGGTACGTCGCGTACGGCGGTCAGCCGGCCGGAGCCCAGCAGGGCCACGCGGTCGCCGAGGAACAGGGCCTCGTCCACGTCGTGGGTGACGAAGACGACGGTCGCGCCCGTGCCGTGCAGCACGTCCACCAGCAGGTCCTGCATGCCGGCGCGGGTCTGGGCGTCGAGCGCGCCGAACGGCTCGTCCATCAGGACGGCGCGCGGGCGGGCGGCCAGGGCGCGGGCCAGCTGGGCGCGCTGGCGCTGGCCCCCGGAGACGCGGTGCGGCAACTGGCGGGCCCGGTCGGCGAGTCCGACCCGGACGAGCCACGACTCGGCCTCGGCGCGGCGTTCGGCGCGCGGCACCCCCTTGATGGCGAGCGGCAGTTCGACGTTGGCCCGCAGGGTGCGCCAGGGCAGGAGGGCGTCCTCCTGGAAGATCAGGGCGCGGTCGGCGGCGGGGCCCGTCAGTGGACTCCCGTCCTGGGTGACGGTGCCGGCGAGCGGAGGCAGCAGCCCCGCGAGGGTGCGCAGCAGGGTCGACTTGCCGCAGCCCGAGGGACCGACGACGGAGAGGATCTCGCCGGGTGTCACGACGAGGTCCACCGCGTCCAGCGCGACAGCGCCGGGGCGGCCGAGCGCGGCCCCGTGCAGCGCGAGCCCGGCTCCCCGCACGGCGGGTCCGGCACCGGCCCGCGACTGCTGCGCGGGCCGGACCTCAGACGAGCTGGTCATGGGGTGCCTCCTCGCTCTGGTGACGGGCCCGGTGCCGCGCCGTCACCGGGGCGGGGGCGACCCCGCGCGTCCGGGGGGCCCGCACTCCGGGGACGTACGACGTGCGCGGCAGCCAGCGGGTCAGGCGGCGGCCCAGCAACTCCACGGCGGTGGAGGTGACCCAGCCGAGGACGCCGATGGTGACCATCCCGACGAAGACGCCCGGGTAGTCGACCACCGTGTAGTCCTGCCAGGTGCGGTAACCGACGCCGTACTGGCCGGAGATCATCTCGGCGGAGATCACACAGATCCACGAGACGCCGATGCCGACGGACAGACCGCCGAAGATGCCGGGCAGCGCGCCCGGCAGGACGACCGAGCCGAGGATCCGCCACCGGCCGCCGCCCATGGTGAGCACCGCCTCCTCCCACACGGGTGTCAGCGCGCGGACCGCGTGCCGGGTGGACACCAGGACCGGGAAGAAGGCGGCGGTGCAGGTGATGAAGACGATGCCCTGTTCGTTGGAGGGGAACAGGAGGATCGCGACGGGGACGAGGGCGATGGCGGGGACGGGGCGGACCACTTCGAGCAGCGGGCCGAGCAGGTCCTCGGCGAGACGGGAGCGCGCCACGAGCACGCCCGTCGCCACACCGAGGACGGCGGCGAGGAGGAAGCCGGTGAGGATGCGGGTGAGGCTGTCGGTGAGGTCCGTCCAGTAGTCGGGGCCGGACAGCCGGTCGGCGAAGGCGCGGGCCACGTCGGCGACGGTGGGGAACTGCGAGAAGCGCAGCCACAGGTCGACGTCCAGGCTGGTCACCAGCTGCCACAGGCCGAGGGCGGCCGCCAGCGAGCTCACGCGCAGCGCATACCGGGTCACGACGCCCGCTCCAGTGCGTCGGCGTACGTGATGACGCGGGCGCCGCCGTGCCCGGCGACGTAGGCCCGCGCGGTCGCCGGGGCGACGAAGGGCAGGAGCCGGTCGCCGTCCGCCACCCAGACGGCCTGGTCAGCGAACCAGAGGGTGCCGGTGGTGGCGTCGGGCACATAGGCGGCGCGGATGCCGCTCCTGTGCTTCGCGACGTAGGCCAGCAGGTCGGCGGGCGACGTGAAGGGGCGGGTCTCGGTGGCGTCCTCGGGCCAGACCTCGCTCGCGGCCGGTGCGGGGGAGGCGGCGAGGCGCTGCGCGTAGTCGGAGCCGAGGGCCTTCTTGACGTACCGGTCGTCGACGAAGGCGTCCACGTCCACGTCGCCGGTCAGCTTCGCCGACTTCAGGACCGACACGTCCTGCTTCAGGGCGGAGACGAGCTGCGGCTTGATCGCCGGGTCGAAGGTGGCGATGCCGTGGGCGCCGTTGTAGAGGTAGACGACCTCGGCGGGCAGACCGGTGGCCCTGGCGACCTTCTCGGCGGCGGCCACGGGATGCGTGTTCAGGTAGTCCGTCGCCTGTGCCTGCGCCTTGAGGAAGGCCTCCAGGACAGCGGGACGGCGCTCGGCGAAGTCCTCGCGGGCGGTGACACCGTGGAAGGTGGGCAGGTTCAGCTGAGCCCCGTCGTACAGGGCTTTCGCCTTGCCCTGGTAGGCGAGCAGACCCGGCCAGGCGACGAACTGGGAGAGCGCGTCGGCGCTGCCCGCCGCGAGGGCCGAGGCGCCCACCGCGGGCTGCTGGTTGAGCTTCTCGACGCCCTGGTCGGGGTCGATGCCGGCGCGTTGCAGGGCGCGGACGAGGGTGCCGTCGGCGGCCGAGCCGACGCTGGTCGACACCTTCTTGCCGCGCAGGTCCGTGAGGGAGGTCAGGGTGGAGTCGGGGGAGGTGACGATCGTGTTGAGGCCGCCGCGGAGGTTGTAGCCGGTGACCGAGACCAGGTGGGTGGGCTTGCCGAGCTGCTTGCCGCGGGCCGCGTTGATGAGGAGGGGGAAGTCGCCCATCGAGCCGATGTCGACCTTGCCGGCGGTCATCTGGGCGGTGATGGGGGCGCCGGTGGCGTAGTCCTGCCAGTCGACCTTGTAGGTCCTGCCGTCACCGAGGGAGTTCAGTTCCTTCTCGAAGGAGCCGAGGGAACGGAGCAGGGTGCCCGCCGTGACCGTGTTGATCGTCTTGGACTGGTAGCCGACGGTGACGGTGACCGTGGAGCCGTCGTCCCCCGCCGCCGCGTTGCCGCCGCAGGCGGTGAGGGGAAGGAGGAGGGCTGTGGCCGCCGCGGCGACGGGTGTGTGGTTCATGGGAGTTCTGGCCTCTCACCGGAGCAGATAGGGCATGTTGACCGTGACGGCTCCGGTGGGACAGCGGGCCGCGCACGGACCGCAGTACCAGCACTCGTCGACGTGCATGTAGGCCTTGCCGTTGCTCTCGTCGATGGCGAGGGAGTCCAGCGGGCACATGTCCACGCAGAGCGTGCATCCGTCGATGCACTTCGACTCGTCGATGGTCACGGGCACGTCGGCCCGCTGGGGCGTCAAGGGCATGGCTGTCTCCAGGAAAGGGGTGCGAGGGCTCTACAGAGACCGGTGGAGGAGGCCGCTCATCGTGATGCGGTCGCCGCGGAAGCGGATGAACTCAAGGTCGACGGGGCGGCCGTCGGCGAGGTGGGTGAGGCGTTCCAGCATGAGGACGGCCGCGCCGCGCGGGGCTTCGAGTACGGCGGCGGAGTGGGTGTCGGCGTTCACCGCCTCCAGGGTGATCTCGGCGTGGCTGAGGCGCTGCCCGGTGATGGCTTCCAGGAGGCGGAAGACGTCGGTGTTCTCCAGGTCGGCGCCGAGCAGGGCGGTGCCGAGGTCGAGCGGGATGTAGGTGAGGTCGAGGGAGAGGGGGAGGCCGTTGAGGCGGCGCAGGCGTTCGATGTAGAGGACGTCGGTTCCGGGTGCGACCTGGAGGCGTTCGGCCACCGGGGTGGGTGCCGGGGCGGGGCCCATGGTGCGGACCTCGTTGGTGACCCGGCCGTGTTCGCGGAGGGTTTCCGCGAGGCCCATCAGGCGGTCGAGGCCGTGGGGGTACTTCTGGGCGACGACGACCGTGCCGACGCCGGGGAGGCGTTCGACGAGGCCCTCGGCACGGAGCAGGTCCAGGGCCTGGCGGACCGTGTTGCGGGAGGCGCGGTAGTCGGCGGCGAGGGCGGACTCGTGGGGGAGAGTGCCGTCGGGGAAGCGGTCGCTGAGGAGTTGGCGGCGGAGGAGGTCGGCGAGCTGGCGGGCCTGGTCCGCGCGCAGCCGACGACGCGTGCGGTGGGCGGCGACGGTGGTCGCGCCCTGGCCGGCGTGGTCTCGGATGCGGTCGGAGGCGGGCATGGCCGAACCATACCGAGCTGGTAGGGAAAGCTGTGTTGCGGGCGTGTTGCGCCACCGCGGGCTCCGCCGGAGTGGCCGTTGAGCTGGGGTTTCCGGCGGTTGCGGGGGAGATCCGCCACCGGGGCGCTGCGTCGGCGGGGGCCGGGTATGGATGGGTACGGGTTGGCTTGGGACGGATGGGGTCGCGGTGTGGTGGGAGCTGGGGCGCGCTGAGCTGTGGTGCGGTGGGGCTGGGGTGCGCTGGGCTGTGGTGCGGTGGGCTGGGGTGCGGGGTGCATTCGTGGCGCGGCTCGGCCTGTGGCGTGGCCGGGCTGCCGTACGGCTGAGGTGGGGGCCGGGCGAGGAGCTGGCCGGGGTGGGCGCTGGGCGGGGTGGGTCGCGCAGCCAGGCGCCGCGGCGGGGTGCCGCTGCACCCGGCAGGGGGTGTCGGGAGGGCGTGCCGGCGGTAGCCGCCGTCAGTTGCGGGTGAGACCGGTGGGTCCCGTGGGTCAGTCCGCTGGGGTGCGGGTGCCTTCGTGGCGCGGCTCGGTCTGTGGCGTGGCCGGGCTGCCGTACGGCTGAGGTGGGGGCCGGGCGAGGAGCTGGCCGGGGTGGGCGCTGGGCGGGGTGGGCCGCGCAGCCAGGCGCCGGCGGGGTGCCCGATGCACCCGGCAGGGGGTGTCGGGAGGGCGTGCCGGCGGTAGCGACCGTCAGTCGCGGGTGAGTCCCGAGGGTCCCGAGGGTCCCGTAGGTCCGGTGGGACGCATGGGACCGCTGGGCCCGTCGTCGGCGGCGTCGCCCCGCTGGCGTGGTGTCGTGGCCCAGGTGGGGCGCCAGACCGGCTCGGGGGGCGGTGCCAGGCTCGCGAAGTGGTTGATGATCGCCCGGAGTCCCGGGTGTGGATTCGCGCGGGGGAGGATGAGGGACAGCGGGTACGCGAGCGTCGGATCCACGATCGGGATGCGGCGCAGATCGTGGTTGGTCGGCCAGATGTACCGGTCGCGCGAGCCTACGAGGGTTGCCACGTCCGCGGAGTCCGCGAGGATGTCCAGGAGCACCTCGTCGCCGAAGTGCGGGCCCGCGGCGTCGACGCGGAGGTCGAAGTCGGTGGCGAGCTGGTCGTAGAACTCCGCCCATTCGCTGAGCGGCGCGATACCCGGCACCCAGATCCGGTGCCGGCGCAGCTGGGACGGGGTGAGGGTGCGCGCCGAGGCGAGCGGGTGCCTCGGGCCGACGAGGAGTTCCAGCGGGGAGTCGAACGCGTGGATCATGTGCACGTCGGGCGGCAGTGTGGCCGGGTCGGTGACCGAGCGGAACGAGGCGTCGACGTCGCCGGCTCGGACGGCGGCGACCGCCACGCGCGGGTCGTTGACCCTGAGGGTCACCACGTCGAGGTCGGTTCCGGGATGCGACCGCCAGTGGTCGTGCAGGATGACGGCCTGCGCGGATCGCAGGCCGAGAACGTCGATCCGCAGGGCCCGCGAACCCGGTCTGATCGCGGTGACGGCGCGATCGACACCCGTGACGATGTTCCGGGCGTGCGGGAGGAAGGCCTGGCCGTCGAGTGTGAGCTCGACCCCTCGGGCGGTGCGGGAGAACAGCCGGACGCCGAGTGCGCGCTCAAGAGCTGCGATCCGCTTCGACACGGCCTGCTGCGTCACGCCGAGCTCGTCGGCCGCCTGTTGCAGCTGCCCGAGCTCGGCCGCGCGGACGAACGACCGCACCGCCTCGGTATCCACTGATCCAGCATAAGCATGCCCAACTGATGGTTGTGGCTCGCCCGGGAGCCGGTTGTTTGATCCCGTGACGGCGCTGCCGGTGTGATGCGGAGACCCGAACATCGGTTGTCACGAGGGAGTCGCATGCGCGTGCGGTTGGGGCGCGGTTTCGGCTGGCTGTGGTCGGCCTACGCCGTCAGTACGTACGGTACGTGGATCGCCTTCGGCGCGTTCCCGCTGATCGCGGTCCGGGTGCTGCACTCGTCGGCGTTCGCCGTGTCGCTCCTGGCGGCGGCCGGGCTCGCCGTCGCGGCGACGGTGGCGTTCCCGCTCGGGCCGTGGGTCGAGCACCGGGCCAAGCGTCCGGTGATGATCGCGATGGACCTGGTGCGGTTCGTCGCGATGGCAAGTGTCCCGCTCGCGTACGTCCTCGGGGTGCTTTCCTACGGCCAGCTGCTGGTCGTCTCGGTCGTCTCCGGGACCGCGAGCATCGCCTTCACCGCCGCATCCGGCGCGTATCTGAAGTATCTCGTCCCTGGCGATCACCTGCTGGTGGCGCACGGGAGATTCGAGGGCACGAGCTGGGTGGCGACCGCGGCGGGCCCGCCCCTCGGCGGTGCGCTCACAGGGCTGCTCGGCCCGGTCGTCACGGTCATGGCCGACGCCCTCAGCTACCTGCTGTCCGCGCTCGGGGTCCTCCGCATCCGCGGAGGCGACGTCGCCGCGCCCCGCGACCCGGCTGCCAGGCTGCGCGGAGCCGACCTGCTCGGCGGCTGGCGGTTCATCCTCCGCGACCGCGTACTGAGACGCCTGTTCCTCAACTCGATCCTGGTCGGCGGCCTCATCATGGCCACCGCCCCGCTCCTGTCCGTCCTCCTGCTGGACCAGTACCACTACCCGGCCTGGCACTACGGCCTCGCCTTCGGCGTCCCGGCACTCGGCGGCTTCGCGGGAGCCCGCCTCTCCGCGCGGCTCGTGACCCGCTACGGCCGGCACCGGGTCATGATCGTCTCCGGCTGGCTGCGCTCGGTCTTCCCGCTCGGTCTCACGTTCGTCGGTCCCGGAATCCCCGGGCTGCTCACCGTGATCATCGTCGAGGGGCTGCTGATCACCTGTATGGGCGTCTTCAACCCGGTCTGCGCGACAGAACGCCTGCAACGGACTCCCGCGGACCACACCGCCCAGGTCCTCAGCACATGGAGCGCCCTCAGCAAACTCCTGCAAGCCGCCCTGATGCTGGTCTGGGGCGTTCTCGCCACGCTCACCAGCCCGCTCGCCGCGATCACCGTGTCCGGCGTCCTCCTGCTCGCCACCCCGCTCCTGCTGCCCGGACGGATGGACCTGTCCGCCAAGGACGCCACGCGCCCCGGACGCCACGCGGCCCGGTCGTGAGGCGCCTCGACCGCCACGCGCCCCGACCGCCACGCGCCCCGACCGTCAGGCGGCCCGGCCGTGAGACGGCGTCGGCGGCTCGCCGTCGGTGTGGAGGGGCGGCCTACGACAGCGCCGTCAGACCCGGGGCGAAGGTGATCAGCAGGGGCAGCAGAGGAACCAGCGCCGCCGCCGTCGTCGTCAGGGCCCGGTGTCTGCGGCCGAGTCTGGGCCGGGGTTCCAGGAGGCGGTCGACGCGTTCGCCGAGGAGGCGGTGGGTGGAGGCACAGGAGAGGACGCCTCGGTGCTGGTTGAGCTCGATCAGCGCCAGGGCGGTGGTGAGGTGGCCGCAGCGGCGGGAGGCCGTGTCGTCGGCGGCGAGTTCGACCAGGCGGTGGGTCTGGTCGCAGAAGTGGGCGAAGAGCGGAACCCGGGGGAAGCCGGTGGCCAGCGCGGTGGAGAGGTGGAGCAGCCAGTCGTGGCGGGCGCGGGCGTGGCCTCGCTCATGGGTGAGGACCGCGTCGAGCTGGTGGTCGGTGAGACGGTGCAGGGCGCCGGTCGTGACGATCAGCTGGGGCGGGCTGCCCGGCATCCACCAGGCGTCCGGGTACTCGTCCTCCAGCACCAGGAGGGGGCCGCGCGCGGCGGGCAGGCCGGCCGGCAGGTCGGGGGCGCGTTCGCGCAGGTGGGCGCGGGCCTGGCCGCGGCGCCGGCGCGCCTCGGCGAGTTCCCGGGCCAGCATCGCGGTCGTCCAGGCCGCCCCGCACGCCAGCAGCAGCGTGAGGGCGACCGCCCAGGCCGGGGCCACGGAGAGGTCGTACGCCGCGGTCACGGCGGGCGGTGCCGGGGCGAAGACCCGGTCGCGGACCGTCTGGAAGACGGCCGCGGCGCCCAGCACCAGGGCGGTCAGGCAGCACAGCAGGACCGTGGCGACCAGGCACTGCCACACCCACAGCGCGACCACCGGGTCCCGTTCGGGCCAGGCGGCCCGGGTCAGCACGCGGGGGACCGGCACGGCGGCCGTCACGGCGACGACGCTCAGCAGGAGCAGGCAGAAAGTCATGCCACGGGCTCCGATTCCTGATCGCGAGAAAGGCGGCTACGGGGTCGGGCTGTGGGGCGTCGGGCTCTGTGCGGCGGGGCGGGCGGCGGGTGTCTCGTACCGTGCGTGCCGCCCGTCGCCAGTATGACGGCGTGAGGCGCGGGAGTCAGGGGGGCGGTCAGGGGGCAGTCAGGCGCTGGGCACCACGCGCCCGCTGACCTCGCCGAGCCCGACCCGCATCCCGTGCGGCCCGGGTGCCCACGCCGACAGGGTCACCACGTCGCCGTCCTCCAGGAACGTGCGCTTGCCGTCGGGCAGGTCGAGCGGTTCGGTGCCGTTCCAGGTCAGCTCCAGCAGGGACCCCCGTTCACGCGCGGCGGGACCGCTCACCGTGCCGGAGCCGTACAGGTCGCCCGTGCGCAGGCAGGCGCCGTTGACGGTCATGTGGGCCAGTTGCTGGGCGGCGGTCCAGTACATGGTGGAGAAGGGAGGCTCCGACACGACGTGCCCGTTGACGGCGACCGAGAGACGCAGGTCGTAGCCGCCGGGCTCCTCGCCGGAGTCGTCCAGGTACTCCAGCAGCGTGTGGGTGCGCTCCGGCGGAGCCACCCGCGCCTCCTCCAGGGCGTCCAGCGGGGTGATCCACGCCGACACCGAGGTGGCGAAGGACTTGCCGAGGAACGGGCCGAGCGGGACGTACTCCCAGGCCTGGATGTCGCGCGCCGACCAGTCGTTCAGCAGGCACAGGCCGAAGACGTGCTCGCGGAAGTCGGCGAGTGCCACCGGGCGGCCCGCCCTGGACGGCACCCCGACCACGAAACCGACCTCCGCCTCGATGTCCAGGCGGACGGACGGCCCGAACACGGGCGCCGGCTCGGAAGGGGCCTTGCGCTGGCCCGACGGCCGGACGACGTCCGTGCCGGAGACCACCACCGTGCCGGAGCGGCCGTGGTAGCCGATCGGCAGGTGCTTCCAGTTGGGGGTCAGGGAGTCGGCGGCGTCGGGGCGGAAGATCCGGCCGACGTTCCGGGCGTGGTTCTCGGAGGCGTAGAAGTCGACGTAGTCCGCGACGTCGAAGGGGAGGTGCAGGGTGACGGAGGACAGCGGATGGAAGAACCGCTCGATCGTCTCCTGATGGGACGGGACCGTCACCCACGCCGTCAGCGCGCGCCGCACGTCGGACCACGCGGTGCGGCCCGCGGCGAGCAGCGCGTTCAGGGAGGGCCGCGCGAGCAGGGAGCCGTAGGGGGAGCCGAGGGCGGCGGCCGCCGCGCCCGCGTCGAGCACGTGGTCACCCAACCGGATGCCTACGGTCCGGTCCGCCGCACCGGGGAGGGAGAAGACACCGTACGGAAGGTTGTGCGGGCCGAAGGGGTCGCCCTCGGGGACATCGAAGGGGGGCATGGGGTGCTGCCTCACTCTCGTGCGAACCGTGCGGTCGGTGGAGTCGCTGTGCTCCACCCGGGTCCCGGGGGATCCAGGTGGTCGAGCCACACGTTACGGCCGAGTTGCCTGCAATGGGCAGTGACTTCGGACAGCGGCGTCGTACGGGCGGGGAGCAGCGGCGCGCGCGGCGGTCGTCGTAGCCGGTCCACCGGAAGCGGAAGGCCGCCCTCCGAAGGGCACTCCCTAGCTCACGGGCGCGGGGACGCCCGTGCCGGCGTCGGCGGTCTCCGTGGCCGCCAGTCGCTCCTGGAGCCGCAGATGGCGGAACTCGTAGTGCGCCCCCGACTGCCGCAGCACGCCCCGGCGATGAGCCTCCGCCAAAAACCCCATCAGCCGCCAGGGTGCCCGGCCGGTCACCGCCAGCCAGATCCGGGCGGCGCCCAACCGGCCCCAGGCGCTCAGCGCGAGCGCGTTGGTGCCGACCTGCACCCACACCTCGGTGTGCGAAGCCGTCGGGGTCGCAGGCGGTCGCGAGACCGACGGTCAGGGCGACGGCGGCCACGACTCCGGCGATCCTGGTGACACGGCGATCCCGGTGACACGGCGACACGACGCCGGCGGCGGTTCGCGGACCTGGGGTGCCCCTTCGTCGAGAGGATCCGTGGAGGACGTCTGCCGTCCACGATCCGGTCGCCCGTCGGCCGACCCGAGGGGACGGCCACCCGCATCCCTTGCGCGGCCCGCCGCACCGCCCGCCGGCGCCGGGGCGGCAGCACTGTCGCCGCCGCCCCTCACCCGCCCGGCCGCCTGCCGCCCGGCCGCCGGTGGCCCGGTGCCCCGGTGGCCCGGTGGCCCGGTGGCCCGGTGCCCCGGTGGCCTACGCGCGGTAGCGCCCCAGCGTCTTCAGCCCCGGCAGCGCCCTGTCCGCGAAGTCGAACAGCGCGAGGTTCTCCCACGCGTTGCCGGACGCCGGGTCCTGCGGGTTCCAGCCGCTGCCGGCGCGGTACGTCCACACGCCCTCCCAGTAGCAGTAGCCGAGGCCCTGCCCGCCGGGGACGGCGGCAGCGAGGTCGGCCACCGCGCGCAGCCAGGCCGCCTGGCCCTCGGGCGTGGCGGGGAAGCCCTCGGTGAGCTGCGAGGGGTCGTTCATGATGTCGTTGACGTCGTCCTCGCTCTCCAGCGTGAACGGGTACGCCGTCTCGGCGATCACGCACGGCTTGCCGTAACGGGCCGTGATGTCGGCCATGTTGGCGGCGGCCTGCTCCACCGGCCCGTGCCAGAACGGGTAGTAGGAGAGGCCGATGATGTCGAAGTCGACGCCGTAGGACACCGCGTTGTCGAACCACCAGCGGTACAGCCCGTTGTCGCCGCCGTTGGCCAGGTGCAGGATCGTGCGGACGCGCGGGGTGGTGTCGCGGGCCGCGCGCAGGCCGGCCTTGAGGAACGCGGCGAGGTTGGCCCAGTGCTCCCAGTCGCCCTCGGGCCAGAGCATGCCGCCGTTCAGCTCGTTGCCGATCTGCACCAGGTCGGCCGGGGTGCCCTGCCGGCGCAGCGCGCCCAGGACGTCGGCGGTGTGGTCGTAGACGGCGCGGGTCAGGCCCGCGACGTCCAGGTCCGCCCAGGCGGCCGGCTTGGTCTGGTGCGCCGGGTCGGCCCAGGTGTCGGAGTAGTGGAAGTCGACCCAGATGCCGATGCCGGCCCGCTTCAGGCGCCGGGCCAGCCGGAGGATGCGCGCCTTGTCGTTATAGCCGTCGGCCGGGTCGACCCACACCTTCAGCCGGGCGTGGGTGACGCCCGAGGCGGCGAGGATGCGGACCGGGTCGTCGCGGCGGCCGTCGGCACGGCGGTAGACGGCGCCCTTGTCCTCGTTCTTCGGCAGCGAGGAGATGTCCACGCCGCGGATCTCCAGGCGGCCGCGGTGGCTCGCGGTCGCGGTGCCCGCGACGGCGGGGGCCGCGCCCAGTACGGGAACGGCCAGCGCGGCGGCGCCGGCGGCGGTCAGAACACTGCGTCTGCGCATGTCAGGGTCCCTTCACAGTGACGGTCACGGGGAATCGGCTCCGGGGCGGCACCCGGGGGTGGGTCCTACGGAGGTCCAGCGGAGGCCTGATGGTTTCAGCGGAAGCCCGGCGCTTCGGCGCGGGCTCAGCCGTTCGGCGGAACCCGGCGGGTCGGCGCAGGCTCAACGGTTCGGCGGGGACCCGGCGCTTCGGCGCAGGTTCAACGGCTCGGTGGAACCCGGCGCTTCGGCGCGGGCTCGGCCTCAGCCGTTCGGCGGGGGCCCGGCGCGCCGGCGGTCCGGCGGAGGTGTGACGCCCCGCGCGCCCCCGGACGCGGAGTGGGCGCGGGAGTCGGAGCGCCCCCACGCCGCCCCCGCAAGGGAGGCGGAAACGGTGGCTCGGGGCATGCGACGACTCCCTGGGATCGGCGAAGATGACGGCCGTTTTCTGTGATCGTGCACAGTACAGAACACGGCTGGCATCCATGGGCAACAAGTAGGTAACCCCAGGCTCTCGCCATTGACAAGGGGACGAAACAATTCTCTACTGTGCACGATCACAGAGCCGCGCGGCCCTCGCGCACAGCCCCTCGGTCACGTCCGCAGAACCTCCCCCCACGGCGGTTGCCGCGTACGCGGGACGTTCCGAGGCAGGCTCGTCCACATCAGGGGAGATGAAGATGTCGATCCACCGCCACCAGATCAGCAGGCGCAGCATCCTCGCCGGGGCCGCCGCCCTCGGCCTCACCAGCACCCTCGCCGCCTGCGGCGGTTCCGACGACGAAGACTCCGGCGAGAGCAGCGGGCCGGTCAAGCTGACCTACTGGTCGTGGGCGCCCAACATGGAGAAGGTCGCCGCGATCTGGAACAAGAAGAACCCGGACATCACGGTCACGGTCTCCAAGCAGGCCAGTGGTGCCGAGATCGTCTCCAAGCTGATCACCGCGAAGAAGGCCGGCAACGCTCCCGACCTGATCCAGGCCGAGTACCAGGCCCTGCCGACCCTGGTCTCCAACGACGTGCTCGCCGACATCTCCGAGTACGTCGGGGACGCCAAGTCCGAGTTCGCCGAGGGCCTGTGGGAGATGGTCACGCTCGGCACCGACGCCGTCTACGGCGTGCCGCAGGACTCCGCGCCGCTGATGTTCTACTACCGCGAGGACCAGTTCAAGAAGCACGGCCTGACCGTGCCGAAGACCTGGACCGAGTTCGCCGAGACCGCGCGCGCCGCCAAGAAGGCCGTCCCGGACGCCTACCTGACCACCTTCTCCTCCAACGACCCCGGTCTGTTCGCGGGTCTCGCCCAGCAGGCCGGCGGCAAGTGGTGGACGGTCGACGGCAGCGGCAAGTGGACCGTCGCCATCGACGACACCGCCACGCGGCAGGTCGCCGAGTTCTGGGGCGGTCTGGTCCAGGAGGGCGTCATCGACAACCAGCCGATGTACACGCCGGCCTGGAACAACGCCCTGAACAAGGGCACCCACCTCGCCTGGGTCTCCGCCGTGTGGGCGCCCGGTGTGCTGGTCTCCTCCGCCCCCGACACCCAGGGCACGTGGCGCATGGCCCCGCTGCCGCAGTGGAAGGCGGGCGACAACGTCACCGGCAGCTGGGGCGGCTCCTCCACCGGTGTCTCCACCGACTCCAAGCACGCCGAGGCCGCGGCCAAGTTCGTCCGCTGGATCAACACCGACCCGGAGGCGCTGGCCGCCCTGGTCAAGTACCCGGCCGTCTACCCGGCCGCCACCAAGGGCCAGGCGGGAGACATCCTCACCACGCCCGCGTTCTTCCCGAACCAGAAGGACTTCTACACGACGGCCTCGGAGATCGCCGCCACCACGGCCGCCTCCGCCTGGGGCCCGAACGTGCAGACCGCCTACACCGCCTTCACCGACGGCTTCGGCAAGGCCACCAAGGCGAAGAAGGAGACCCAGTTCACCTCCGCCCTCGCCACCATGCACACGAAGACCTTCGACGACATGAAGAAGCAGGGCTTCGAGGTGACCGAGGCATGACCAGCACTCCGCTCAAGGGCACCGACCGCACCGCGGCCGGGCCCTTGGCGGACGGCACCGGCACCGCCAAGACCGTCCGCCCCAGCCGCTCCCGCCGCCGTGGCCGCAGCGCACCGTACTGGTTCCTGGTGCCGACCCTGGTCCTGTTCGCCGCCTTCACCGTCATCCCCATCGGGTACGCGGTCTGGCTCAGCCTGCACAAGGTCAAGATCAAGGGCATCGGACTCGGCGCCGGCGCCCGCTCGGAGGTCTGGAACGGCCTCGGCAACTACGCCGACGTGCTCCACGACTCCGAGTTCGGCCACAGCGTGCTGCGCGCCTTCGGCTACGGCCTGATCGTCGTCCCGATGATGCTCGGCCTCGCGCTGCTGTTCGCGCTGATGCTCGACACCCCCAGGGCGCGCAGCGCCACGTTCGCGCGGCTCGCGATCTTCCTGCCGTACGCGGTGCCCGGCATCATCGCCGCCCTGATGTGGGGCTTCCTCTACCTGCCGGACGTCAGCCCCTTCTACTACGTCCTGCGCAAGCTGGGCCTGCCGCAGCCGGACCTGTTCGACGGCGGCAACCTCTACATGTCGTTCGCGAACATCGCGGTGTGGGGCGGCACCGGCTTCAACATGATCGTCATCTACACCGCGCTGCGGGCGATCCCGAAGGACATCTACGAGGCGGCGCGGATCGACGGCGCGTCCGACCTGACGATCGCCCTCCGGATCAAGATCCCGATCGTGGCGCCCTCCCTGGTCCTCACCCTCTTCTTCTCGGTGATCGCCACCCTCCAGGTCTTCACCGAACCCATGGCCCTCAGGCCGCTGACCAACGGCCTCTCCACCACCTGGAGTCCGCTGATGGCCATCTACGACAGCGCCTTCCTGAGGTCCGACATCTACGGAGCCTCCGCCACCGCGGTCGTCCTGGCCCTGGCCACGTTCGTCGTCTCCTTCACGCTGCTGCGCATCTCCGACCGCTACACCCGGGAGGACCGGGCATGACCCCCCTCACCCTCACCGCCGACGCCACCGGCGAGACCCGCGCCGCGCGGCGCACCGCCTGGGTCCCCACCCTCGTGCTGATCCTGGGCGCGCTGTACTGCCTGGTCCCCATCGCCTGGGTGGTCATCGCGGCGACCAAGGACCGGTCGGAGCTGTTCTCCACCTTCACCTTCGCGCCCGGCACCGGCTTCGTCGACAACCTGAGCGACCTGAACGCCTACCGGGACGGCATCTACTGGCAGTGGATGGCCAACTCCGCCTTCTACGCGGGTCTCGGCGCCCTGCTGTCCGCCGCGGTCTCCGCCGGCGGCGGCTACGCGCTCGGCCGGTTCGCCTTCCGCGGGCGGGAGTTCGTCTTCAAGCTGATCCTGGCCGGCGTCCTGGTGCCGAGCGTCGTGCTGGCCGTACCGCAGTACCTGATGCTGTCGAAGATGGGCATGGCCGACTCGTACTGGTCGATGCTGCTGCCGTCCATCCTCTCCCCGTACGGCGTCTACCTGGTCCGCATCTACGCGACCGCCGCGGTGCCCGCCGAACTCCTCGAAGCCGCCCGCATGGACGGCGCGAGCGAGTGGCGGATCTTCACCCGGATCGCGGTGCCGATGATGATGCCGGGCCTGATCACGGTGTTCCTCTTCCAGTTCGTCGGCATCTGGAACAACTTCCTGCTGCCGTTCGTGATGCTGGCCGACGACACCAAGTTCCCGCTCACCCTCGGGCTCTACACCCTGCTCGCCCAGGGCGCCTCGCAGCCCGCCCTCTACACCCTGGTCATCACCGGCTGCCTGCTCGCGATCGTCCCGCTGATCGCGCTCTTCCTGGTGATCCAGCGGTTCTGGTCGCTGGACCTGCTGAGCGGCTCGATCAAGGCCTGACACTCTCGTCTCCCCGCCCCGCCACGAACGAGGACCATGACCACGAGCGCCAACGGACGCCGCAGACCGCCCACCATCCACGACGTGGCGCGGGAGGCGGGCGTGTCGCGGGGCACCGTCTCCCGCTTCCTGAACGGCGGCCACTACGTCTCGCCCGCCGCCCGGCGGTCGGTCGAGTCCGCCATCAGGAAGACGGGGTACGTGGTCAACCGGCATGCCCGCAGCCTGAGTACGGGCCGGTCGGACTCGGTGGCGTTCCTCCTCACCGAACCGCAGGAGAAGTTCTTCGAGGACCCCAACTTCAACGTGCTGCTGCGCGGCTGCACCGAGCACCTCGCCCGGCACGACATCCCCCTGCTGCTGATGCTCGCCGCCACCGACGACGACCGGCGCCGCCTGACCCGCTACATCACCTCGGGCCATGTCGACGGCGTCCTGCTGGTCTCCAGCCACAGCGGGGACCCGGTCGCCGCCGAACTGCGCGACGCCGGGATGCCGTTGGTCGCCTGCGGCAAGCCGCTGGGCCTCGGCTCCAAGGTGAGCTATGTGGCGGCCGACGACCGGGACGGTGCCCGGGAGATGGTCCGTCACCTGCTCACCTCGGGCCGCCGTCGCATCGGCATGATCACCGGCCCGCTCGACACCCCCGGCGGCACCGACCGGCTGGCCGGCTACCGCGAGGTGCTCGCCGAGGCCGGCCTGCCCTACGACCCCGCGCTGGTCGCGGAGGGCGACTACCGCCGCACCGGTGGCGAGGAGGCGGCCCGCCGCCTGCTGGCGCGCGCCCCTGACCTGGACGCGGTGTTCGTCGCCTCCGACCTCATGGCGCGGGGAGTCGTCAGCACCCTGCAACAGGCCGGGTGTTCGGTGCCCGACGACATCGCTGTCGGCGGCTTCGACGACTCGCCCGCGGCCACCGCCGCCAGCCCCGCGCTGACCACCATGCGCCAGCCCTTCGACCGCATCAGCGCCGAGATGGTCCGGATGCTGATCGCCCAGATCGCGGGGGAGGACACGGCCGGGGTGATCCTGCCGACGGAACTGGTGGTACGGGACTCCGCGTGACCGCGTGACCGCGTGAGCGGGTGAGCGGGTGAGCGGATGAGTGGGTGAGCGCGTGAACCGGAAGAGCCGTCAACGCATGTGAAGGATGCAGCCGTCCGGTTCGCGTCGAGTCGGCGCGGCGTTCCCTCCGTATTCTCTGATCATGGCCGCACCCACCGCGTATTCACTCATCGCCACCGACCTGGACGGAACGCTGCTCCGAGGCGACGACACGCTCTCCGACCGGTCGCTCGCCGCGCTCGCGCGGGTGGCGGCGGCCGGGGCCCGGCACCTCGTCGTCACCGGCCGGCCGGCGCCCAGAGTGCGGCCCCTCCTCGACGACCTGGGCAGCGAGGGGCTCGCGGTGTGCGGGCAGGGCGCGCAGGTGTACGACGCCGGCGCGGACCGCCTGCTGTGGTCGGTCACCCTGGACCGGGAGCTGGCCGAGACCGCGCTCGGCAAGATCGAGGCCGAGGTGGGCCAGGTGTTCGCGGCCGTCGACCAGGACGGTGTCGACGGGCTCACGCTCATCGAGCCGGGCTACCTGATGCCCCACCCGACGCTGCCCGCCGTACGCGTGGGACGGCGCGACGACCTGTGGGACGCGCCGATCAGCAAGGTGCTGCTGCGCCATCCCGACCTGTCCGACGACGAGTTGGCGGCGACGGCCCGTTCGGTGGTCGGTTCCCTCGCCACGGTCACCATGTCGGGGCCCGGGACCGTCGAACTCCAGCCATGCGGCATCACCAAGGCGACGGGCCTCGCGCTGGCCGCCGGGCACCTGGGGCTCGGGCCGCACCAGACCATCGCCTTCGGGGACATGCCCAACGACATCCCCATGCTGGACTGGGCGGCCCACGGCGTCGCCATGGCCAACGCGCACCCCGAACTCAGGGCAGTGGCCGACGAGATCACCCTGTCGAACGAGGACGACGGCGTCGCGGTCGTCCTCGAACGGCTCTTTGGCTGAGGGCCACCCGCGGGCGGCCGGTGCCGGAGCGGACGGCACCGGCCGGAGCAGGCCTAGTACGCGCCCCACACGTTGTCGATCGAGCCGTACCGCGCGGCCGCGTAGTTGCAGGCGGCGACGATGTTCGCGACCGGGTCGTACGGGTCCCACGCGGTGCCGGCCACGTGGTACGCCTGGAAGGTCGGGTCGATGGTCTGGAGCAGGCCCTTGGACGGGGTGCCCGCGGCGGCGTTGGAATCCCAGTTGTTGATGGCGTACGGGTTGCCCGAGGACTCCCGGATGACATTGCGGTAAATGCCGTTGTACGTCCCGGGAATTCCGTTTTGATCCATGATCTGGAGGGCCGCCCGGATCCAGCCGTCGAGGTTGTCGGCGTAGCCCAGCGAGGAGGCCGTGGCGACGGGCGGGGTCGCCGCGGAGGCGCTGGTGGCGCCCATGAGCGGGAGCGCCAGGACGGCGACTCCGGTGCCGGCGACGGCGAGCTTGCGGGCGAGGCGGGCGGTCTTGGAACCGCGGTACTGACCGGGTGCAGACATGGGGACGTTTTCCTCTCCGGCGCCTGCGAGGTGAGCTGTCGGGTTCGGGCGGGAGCTGCCCGGCCGCGCCGCCCTGAGGGCGAGGCGACTTCACCCCTAGCCGTTCCGGTACGACCTGTGTCGTCCGGCCCGGCGACTGACCTGGGTCCCCCGCTCCTGCCGTGCGGTGTTCGTCGATGGGTGTCTCCATGGGCGGCGGCAGGATGAGGCGTCCGCCCGACGGCCCGGAACGTATGCGAGAGCACATGTCCGGAACAAGTGGCGGATTCACAGATCGCACCTATTGACCTTGGTCTGGGGCGTATGAGGTGCTTGATCCTTTGCGTCTGCCATGACTCAACTGGCGCGAAGGGCAAGGGGAGACGCGGGCGGGCGGCGGTGTGGGCGCGCACGGTCCCGAGTGACCCAACTCACGGCTGAGCACAAGAGTGGCAAATAGGGCAATGAGCCCAACTCGTAGCCAACTGGCCGTCCGTGGGATCCGCTTCTCCCCGGCCCGGTGAACGGCCGCCCGCGGAACCCGCCCGGTGGCGTCCGTCGTCGCCGGGGCGGCTCAGGTCCACTCGTACGGAGGCGTAACCGTGGCCCGCGTGCCGGAGGGGGCGTTGCCAGTCGCGGAGCGTGGCCGGCCTGGCCGGGCGGCGTGGCAGGTGTTCGGGGATCGCGGGTACCGGTTCCTCCGTGAGGGGGCGCCCCGTGCGCGTGTACGGCGGCACCCCGTCCGGAGCGGGAGGCGGAGGGTCTCGTGGGCCGTCTCGCAGGGAGAGGACGAAACGGATGCGCAGGCTGGCCGGAGTGATCTCGGGGGCGGGATGCCCGGGCGGTTCCGTGAAGGTGTCGGTGGGGATCACCGGACAGGAGAAGGCATGATCGTCCTCCCGGGCGGGACGGCGGCCGGACGCGACCTCGGCCGCGCTCCGGGAAGCGATCCCTTACTTCCCGTTAGGTCCGATGATGTCCGATGTTTTCAAGTGATCAAAAACACATCCGGCCCGGTCCGATACCGCCCGGGCCGGACCGGTGGGCGCTAGCAGTGATCGAAACGTGACCGGATACGCTGACTTGAGTGATGGCAGCGACCTATCGACAAACCGTGTAATCGCCAGTAGACACCAGCAGACAGGAGATCCCTCGTGACCGTCGTCGGGCCGTTCGGGCTGAGCGTGCGGGACCAGGCTCTGGAAGCCGATGTCCAGGTCGGATTGGCGGCTGTCGAGGAGGGACTGCTCGAAGCCACCAAGAGCGAGGTCCCCTTCATCACGGAGGCCGCCCAGCACCTGGTGCGGGCGGGCGGAAAGCGGTTCCGGCCGCTGCTCGTGATGCTCGCCGCCCAGTTCGGGGACCCGTACGCGCCGGGCATCGTCCCGTCGGCGGTGGTGGTGGAGCTGACCCATCTGGCGACGCTGTACCACGACGACGTGATGGACGAGGCCGAGGTGCGGCGCGGGGTGGACAGCGCGAACACCCGCTGGGGCAACTCGGTGGCCGTCCTCACCGGCGACTTCCTGTTCGCCCGCGCCTCGCACATCCTGGCCGACCTCGGGCCCGAGGCGGTCCGGGTCCAGGCGGAGGCGTTCGAACGCCTGGTCACCGGCCAGATCCTGGAGACGGCGGGGCCGCAGGACGGGCGTGACCCGGTCGAGCACTACCTCGACGTGCTGGGCGGCAAGACGGGCTCGCTGGTGGCGGTGGCCTGCCGCTTCGGCGCGATGATGTCGGGCGCCGACGAGACGGTCGTCGACGTGCTGACGCAGTACGGCGAGCGGCTGGGCGTCGCCTTCCAGCTCGCCGACGACGTGCTGGACATCGCCTCCGACTCCCACGAGTCCGGGAAGACCCCGGGCACGGACCTGCGCGAGGGCATCGCGACCCTGCCGGTCCTGCGGCTGCGCGAGCGCGCGGCCCGGCTGGGCCTGGCCGAGGACATCGCCCTGTGCGAGCTGCTGGCCTCCGACCTCACCGACGACGCACGGCACACGCGGGCCCTGGCGGGCCTGCGGGCGCACCCCGCCCTGGAGCAGGCGCGCCGGGACACGGTCCGCTACGCGGAGGACGCCCGCGCGGCCCTCGCCCCGCTGCGGGAGTGCGACGCGAAGGTGGCGCTGATGGAGATGTGCGACGCGGTGGTCCACCGAGCCGGCTGACCGCCGAACCGGCTGACCCCTCCCGGGGTGACGCGGACCGCCCCCGGCCGCAGTGCGGTGACCGCGTGTTCCCGGCGCCTGATCCACCACCACGGAGGGCGGCGTCCGCTCCGCAACCCCTACGGGTCCGGGCCGGCGTCGCCTCCGGGTGTCATCCCGCAGGTGTACACGGAGTTGATCCCGGGGTCTGACGCTTCTTCCCGGCCGATTTGGTCAGATGGACACCACGGAAAACACCACTCCTCACCGATTCGGGTGAGAATGGCGGCTACGGGGTGGACACAGGGGGAGTTGGACAGCCGCCGCCGACGACGGAGGTAAGGCACACATGACACCGTACGAATCCGACGACAGCAAGACTGCCGCGGAGGCCGACGACCGGTACTCGCGCCGCCGCAGGGCCGCGCGGTACGTCGTCCCCGTCGCGGTGGTGGGGGTGGCGGCGGCGACCATCGGGCTCGTCCCCGCGCTCGCCGACTCCGGCGACCCCGACCTGCCGAAGATCAGCGCCCAGGAACTCATCGAGAAGATCGCCGCGTCGGACGTACAGCAGCTGTCCGGGACGGTGAAGATCAGCACGGATCTCGGGCTGCCCGACCTCGGCGGCCTGGAGAACAGTCTGGCCTCGGGCGCCATGGAGTCGGGCGGCGACGGCGGCTCGTCCGCCGACCCGTCCGCCAAGCTCACCGGGCTCGTGACCGGCACGCACACCCTGCGCGTCGCCGCCGACGGCCCCGACCGGCAGAAGCTGTCGCTGCTGGAGAGCGGATCCGAGTACAGCCTGATCCACGACGGCAAGGACGTCTGGGGCTACGACAGCAAGTCGAACGAGGTCTACCACGCGACCGCCTCCGACAGCGCGAAGGCGGAGAAGGAGCACGACGTCCCGGCCACGCCCAAGGACCTCACCGAGGAGGCCCTGAAGGCGGTCGACGACACCACCTCGGTGACCGTCGACGGCACCGCCCAGGTCGCGGGCCGTGACGCCTACCGCCTGGTCGTCAAGCCCAAGGACTCCGGTACCACGGTCGGCCAGATCACCGTGGCCGTGGACGCGAAGACCGGGCTGCCGCTGAAGTTCACGCTGACCCCGTCGAGCGGCGGCGCGGCCGTCGTGGACGCGGGCTTCACCCAGGTCAGCTTCGCCAGGCCGGCCGCCTCCACCTTCGACTTCACCCCGCCCAAGGGCGCGAAGGTCACCGAGGGCGACACCATCGAGCACGGCGAGCACCGCGGCCACGACGGGGCGGGCGCGAAGTCCGAAAAGGACCTCGGCAAGGAGCTCGACGGCCTCAAGGTCATCGGCGAGGGCTGGAACTCCGTCGCCGTCTTCGACACCGGCGGCGAGGGCATGCCCTCCGGCGCCGAGGCCGGCGGCGCGTTCGGCGGCTTCCTCGACTCGCTCGGCGACAAGGTGTCCGGCGAGTTCGGCTCGGGCACGGTCTTCTCGACCCGCCTGGTCAACGCCCTGATCACGGACGACGGCACGGTGTACGTCGGCGCGGTCGACAAGGGCGCCCTGGTGAAGGCGGCGAACGCGGGCAAGTAGGACCGTACGGGTACGACGAATCGAGGGAGCCGATGGGCGAACCGCCCGTCACGGACGCGGAGTCCGAGCCGCAGCCGCAGCCGCAGCCGCAGCCGGATGCCCGGCCGGACGCGCGGGACGTGGAGGGCGGTGTCATCCACACCCGCGCGCTCACCAAGCGCTACCGCGGCGGACAGCTCGCCGTGGACGGTCTCGACCTGGCCGTCCCGGCGGGCAGCGTCTTCGGCTTCCTCGGTCCGAACGGCTCCGGCAAGACCACCACCATCCGCATGCTGATGGGCCTCATCGAGCCCACCTCCGGGTCGGCCCGCGTCCTGGGCCGGCCCATGCCGCGCTCCGCGCGCGCCGTGCTCCCGCACGTCGGCGCCCTCATCGAGGGACCGGCTCACTACGGCTTCCTCTCCGGCCGCCAGAACCTGACGCGGTACGACGCCGCCGACCCGACCGCCGACCCGCGCACCCGCAGGACCCGCGTCGCGGCGGCGCTGGACCGGGTGGGGCTCGCGGCGGCGGCGGGCAAGAAGGCGCGGGCGTACTCGCTGGGCATGAAGCAGCGCCTCGGTCTCGCCGCCGCCCTGCTCCAGCCGCGCGAGCTGCTGGTCCTGGACGAGCCGACCAACGGCCTCGATCCGCAGGGGATGCGCGAGATCCGGTCCCTGATACGGGAGCTGGCCTCCGACGGCACGACCGTCTTCCTCTCCTCCCACCTCCTCGACGAGATCGAGCAGGTCTGCACGCACGCGGCCGTGATGGCGCGGGGCCGCCTGATCACCCAGGGCCCGGTGGCGGACCTGGCGGCGGGGGCGCGCGGCCGGCTGGTCGTGACGAGCCCGGACGCGGGAGAGGCGGCGCGGGTGCTGAAGGAACAGGGGGTCTCGGACGTGACGGTCACGGACGACCGGGTGACCGCCGAGCCGCCGGAGCGCGATCTCGCCGAGGTGAACGCGGCGCTGGTGACGGCGGGCGTCCGCGTCCGCGGCTTCGGGCTCGAACAGGCCTCCCTGGAGGACGCGTTCGTGGCACTGACCGGGGAGGGCTTCGATGTCGCCGGCTGAACCGGCCCGTGCGCCCGGCCCGTTGTGGACCTTGGGTCTGCTGCGCAGCGAACTGCTCACCACCTTCCGGCGCTGGCGCACGCTCGCCCTGCTCGGGGTGCTGGCGGCCGTGCCGGTCCTGGTCGGGATCGCCGTGCGGATCGAGACCGGTGACGGCTCGTCGGCCGGCGGCGGGGGCGGTGAGGGCCCGGCGTTCATCTCGCAGATCACCAACAACGGCCTGTTCCTGGTCTTCACCGGGCTCGCCGCGACGCTGCCGTTCTTCCTGCCGATGGCGATCGGCGTCATCGCGGGCGACGCCATCGCCGGCGAGGCGAGCGCGGGCACCCTGCGCTACCTCCTGGTCGCTCCCGCCGGCCGCAGCCGCCTGCTGCTGACCAAGTACGCCACGGTGATGGTGTTCTGCCTGGTGGCCACGCTCGTGGTCGCGGTCTCGGCCCTCACGGCCGGGGCGCTGCTCTTCCCGCTGGGCGACCTGACGACGATCTCCGGCACCCGGATCAGCTTCGCCGACGGCCTGGGCCGGGCCCTGCTGATCGCCCTGGTCGTCGCCGTGTCACTGATCGGCGTGGCGGCCCTGGGCCTGTTCGTCTCCACCCTGACCAACAGCGGCATCGCGGCGATGGCGACCACGGTGGGGCTGCTGATCACCGTCCAGATCCTCGACCAGATCCCCCAGCTGCACGCGCTCCAGCCGTACTTCTTCTCCCACTACTGGCTGTCCTTCGCCGACCTCATGCGCGACCCCGTCTACTGGGACGACCTGGTGAAGAACCTCGGCCTCCAGGCCCTGTACGCGGTCGTGTTCGGCTCGGCGGCCTGGGCACGCTTCACGGCGAAGGACATCGCCTCCTGAACCGCGTTCACCGGGTACAGGGCGTCTCGTCCCGAACCGTCCTCACCGGGCCTCGTAGGGGAAGCGCGCGAGCGGTGCCTCCTGCGCGAAGAAGGTCTTCGCGCGGGTCAGCGCCTCGGTGTCCTTCAGGACATCACCGGGCTTGCTGCCGTTGCCGAGCAGGACTCCGCCGAAGCGCATCCCCATGTAGGCGGCCGAGTGGTTCAGCGTGCCGGCCAGCGGATCGGCGACCTCGGCCTCCTCGTGGGCGAGCGCGGTGACGCCCCAGAGCGTGCGCCCGGCGAGCGTCGCCTTGAAGTCCAGGCCGGGCGTGCGCAGCCAGCCCGCCCAGTAGTCCAGGTAGCGCTTGGTGTGGGCGGAGACGGAGTACCAGTACAGCGGGGACGCGATCACGATGTCCGTCGCCGCGAGCGTGGCGTCGAGCAGCAGCGCCACATCGCCCTCGGTGGGGCGGGTGTGGTCGCTGTCATGCCGCAGGTCCTCGAAGTCGGGGAGGGGGTGGTCGGCGAGACTGATCCACTGCTGCCCGACGTCCGCCGGCAGCTGCTCGGCGGCCCTGCGGGCCAGGAGTTCGGTGTTGCCCTCACGGCGGGCGCTGCCCAGGACGAACAGGAAGCGGCGGGTCACGGGATCCCCCAGTGATCGGCGTGCGGCGCGTACGGGTGCACGCGGCTCATGGATGCGCAGGCGGCTCGGCGACGCGTACGCGACTTATTCATGCGCACGCAGTATATGCGCGTGCAATCAATAAGCGCAATCGGTCACGATGCCGTCCAGCGTCCGCAGCAGCAGGTCCTCCCGCCCGCGCGGCGCCACCAGCTGGAGTCCGGCCGGGCAGCCGTCGGCCCCCAGCCCCGCCGGGACACTGGCCGCGGGATGACCGCTCAGGTTGAACGCCCAGGTCAGCGCCGTGGAGTAACGGTCGCCCGGACCTTCGTGGCCGTGCGGCGGGGCCGGGGTCGTCGGGGTCAGCAGGAGGTCGGCCTCGGCGAAGAGGGCGTCCAGGCGCCGGTCGTTCTCCGCGCGGAGACGGCCGGCGGCGGCGCGGCCGGTCGCGGTGAGGTCGGCCGCGGGTGTCCGCAGGGCGAGCCAGGCGGTGGCCGGGTCGTCGAGGCGGAGGCGGGTGCGGGGCTCCACCAGCCGTACGGCACCCGCGTCCGCGAGCCGTACGGCCGCCGCACGGGCGGCCGCCACGAGGTCCGGGTCGCAGTCGGCGAAGCCGAGGTCGGGGGACCAGACGGCGGTCGGGGGAGGGAGCGGGCCGGGAGCACGGGGACCGGCTGGATCGCCCGGATCCCCCGACTCCCCGCCCATCACCCGCCACCAGGCCGCCGCGTCCGACGCGTACCGGGTCAGGACGCCGGGCGCCGTGAGCCCCGTCCGGTCGGCCGTCCGCAGCCGTCCGTTGGTGACCTTCAGCCCGAGCACACCGCACCACGCCGCCGGGATCCGCACCGACCCCGCCCCGTCGCTCCCGGTCGCCAGCGGCACCAGTCCCGCCGCGACCGCCGCCGCGGACCCGGCCGAGGAGCCCCCGGGCGTACGGTCGGCCCGCCAGGGATTGACGGTACGGCCGTGAGCGCCGAGTCCCCAGGTCTGCCAGGGAGTTCCGGGCCCGGGAACGGACGTGGCCCCCACCGCCACGCACCCGGCCGCGAGCAGCGGGCCCGCCGTGCGCAGTCCGTGCCGCCCCTTCACCCCGATCGGCACCCCGGCCAGCGGGAGCGGCTCGCCCGCGGCGGCCCGCGCGTCCACGGCACGCGCCCGCCGCAGCGCGGCCTCCTCCCACACCTCGGCGAACGCGCACAGGTCCGGCTCGGCCCGCCGGATCCGCTCCAGAGCCACGGTGACGACGTCGACCGCGGGCAGGGCACCCGACCGTACGGCGGCGGCGATCCGCTCGGCGGACAGGGAGCCGAGTCCGGGCGGGGAGCCGAGTCCGGGCGGACAGGCGGATCCGGGCGGGGGGACCCGGGTCACGCGGGGGCGGCGGTGAGCCGGGCCAGTGCCTCGGTCTCCCGGGGCCGGGAGCCGCTCAGGTCGCCCAGGCGCCAGGCGGGTACCCACGGCACGCGGTACACGTCGATCACGGACTCGATCACCTTGATCCGCTGGGCGAGCGGGCGCGGCAGCCGTCCGGGCGCGTCCGCGACCAGGACCACCGCGTCGAGATCGAGACCGGGCGGCACCTCGCCGTGCCGGCAGACCTCCAGCGTGCGCAGGGCGGAGCGCAGCCCGGCCGCGTGCGTACGGGCGACGAGCAGGACGGACGGCGGATCGGCGGGGCCCGGCCAGTCGCGCCCGCAGTCGTGGCCGCCGTAGACGGCGGCCAGGGTGGAGGTGCCGGCGCCGCCGTGGGTGCCGACGAACGAGTAGCGCCGGGGCGCGGCGGAGGCGTGGGCGGGCCCGGGCGACGTCACCTCCGGGACGGGCACGGGCCCGCGCAGCCATATCTCCGGTCCCAGTGGTCCCTCTGTCCGCATACCGGCCCCCATCCGCGTGCTCCTTTCTGGTCGGCCCTCTCCTGCCCGGCCGACGGCCACGGCATCCGGACGGGCTCCTGACGAGGCGTGATCTCCTGGAACGAGCCTGTGACGTCACGGTGACGTGAGAACCGCGGGCGAGCGGAGAGACTCGACAGTACGTGGACGACCGGATCCTGACGCCGGGAACAGAACCCGACGACGGGAATGAGCACCATGGAGCCCGCACGTGTTGTCCGGCGACTCCCCGACGTATCCGAGTGAGGGAACCGATGGCTCGACTCAGCCGTGACAAGAAGCGGGACCACCAGCGCGCGGCCGCCCCGGAGGCGGTCCCGATCGACGTCCACGTCCCCGCGTCCGGTCCGGGTGCGGGCGGCGCGTCGGTCGGTGGGGTGCGGGTCGTCCCCGCGGCCGGCGAGGAGATCCAGCACGCCGTCCTGAACCACCTCCACCGCATCGCCGTCGCCGGCGGCCACACGGTCCTGGCCACCGTCCACGACGACCGCATCGGGTACGTCGTCCCTCTCCGGGTCACCCCGGACGGCTCCAGCGACTTCGCCGCCGAGCCGGTGCGGGTGGCTCCGCCGGCGGAGTGGGGGGCGGCGGGGACGCCGGGCGGGCCGGGCGGAACCGGAGGGCCGATGCCGGTACCGATGCCGGTACCGATGCCGGCGCCGGGGCCGTCGCCCGTGTGGCCGGAGGCGGCCACGTCGCCCGAGCCGGGGGAGGCGGACTGGCCCGCGCCCACCGGTGAACCTCAGCCGTCCGGGGATTCCGTACCGCCCGGCCCGCCCGCCTCGCCCGGGGCACCCGTGTCGTCGTCCGACGCGCCCGCGTCGCCCGGTGTCCCCGGCGCCTCCCACGCCGTACGGCCGCAGTGGTCGCGGTACGACCAGTCCACGCATCTGCTGCGGGAGGTGTCGGAACCCGTGCGGGACGCGGCGTCCACGTTCCCGATGCGGGCCGTGCCGGGCGAGGCGCCGTCCGCCGGCGAGGCCGTGCCGACGCTCACGCCACGGACGCTCCCGGAGCCGTCTCCCCTGCCCCTTCCCCCTTCGGCACCGTCCCCGTCCCCGTCCCCGACCCCCGGTACGGTCGCCGCACCGACCGGGGTGTTCGGCCCGCCGCCGGTGATGGACCCGCATCCGGCACCGCCCGCGCCCGCGCCCGCGCCGGACCGCGGCCCCCTGCGGGCGTCCGCCGCCGCGCCCCCTTCCCCGCCCGCACGTACCACCCCCTTGCGCACGTCGCCCTTCCTCGGGCCCGCCCCCGACGACGACCTGGACCCCGCCCCCAAGCCCGCCCCGCCCCGCGGGTTCGACGCGGTCGCCGAGGCGGTGCTCGGGGACGGTCACCTCACCGCCCCCGGTGACGACACCGCGCCCGCCCTGCTCGCGGAGCCGGTCGCGCGGATCAACGAGGCGGTGAAGGCGGGGCGGACGGACACCGCGTCGGAGCTGGCGGAGCGGACCGTCACGCAGGCCTCGGCCTCGCTCGGGCCGGACCACCCCGAGGTGCTCCGGCTGCGCGAACTGGCCGCGTACGTCGCCTACCTGGCCGACGACCCGGTCCGCTCCTTCCAGCTCTCCCTGGACACCGCCCGCGTCCACCACCGCGCCCGGGACGCGGACGCGGCCTACGCCGACGTCCAGAGCGCCGTCACCGCCTGGCGTGCCGTACGGGACCCGCACCAGGGGCTGGAGCTGGGCCAGGACCTGATCGCCCTGTGGACCGAGCTCACGGCCGGGGACGGCCCCGCCGCCGACGACATCGAGCAGCTGGAGAAGGCCCGCGTCCGCATGGGCCGGCTCGCCGACCGCGCCGGCACCCGGGACTGACCCTTCCACGCCCTAGGCCGACAACTCCCACACCGCGTACGCGATCGCGTCGCTGTTGCGGTTCAGCGCGGTGTCGTTGATGTTGGCCGTCGTGTCGCACGACGAGTGGTAGCAGCGGTCGAACGCCAGCCCCGCCGTACCGCCCCACTTGGCCGCCTGCGCCGCCGACTTGGTGTTGCTCGCGCCCGTGAACAGCCCGCCGACCGGCACGCCGGCGTTCTTGAAGGGCGCGTGGTCGGAGCGGCCGTCGCCCTCGGTCTCGATCTCCGTCGGCACACCGAGCCCGGTGAAGTACTCCTTGAACGTCTTCTCGATGGCCGGGTCGTCGTCGTAGACGAAGTACCCGGGGTTCGGCGAGCCGATCATGTCGAAGTTCAGGTAGCCGCTGATCCGCGAACGGCTCGCGGTGGAGAGGCTGTTGACGTAGTAGCGGGAGCCCACCAGCCCCAGCTCCTCCGCGCCCCACCAGGCGAACCGCAGGTGCTTGGTGGGCTGGAGGCCGGCGCGGGCCACCGCGAGCGCCGTCTCCAGGACCGCCGCCGACCCGGACCCGTTGTCGTTGATGCCGGCGCCGGAGCTGACGCTGTCGAGATGCGAGCCGGCCATCACGACCTGGTTGGTGTCCCCGCCCGGCCAGTCGGCGATCAGGTTGTAGCCGACGCGGCCGGAGGCGGTGAACTGCTGGATCGTCGTGAGGAACCCGGCGGCGTCCAGCCGGGCCTTCACGTAGTCGAGCGAGGCCTTGTAACCGGCGCGCCCGTGCGCGCGGTTGCCGCCGTTGGCCGTGGCGATGGACTGCAACTGCGTGAGGTGCGCCTTGACGGCCGCCACGGATATGTCGGGTGCGGCGGCCGGCCGGGGTGCGGTCGCGGGGGCCGCGCCGGCTATGGATCCACCGGTCATGGATCCACCGGCCAGGAGCGAGACGGCGACGACGGCGGTGGCCGCGGCGCGTCCGGGAACCGAGAGCTTCATGTGGGGGGCTCCGATTTCCTGAGGGAATGGGTGCCCGATGGTGAAGCTGAGGCTGACGCTCCGTCAAGAGCGCAATCCGGTCATCGTTGTCCGTATAGCGGATCGCTCAGTGCACGCAGAACTCGTTCCCCTCCGGATCCGCCATCAGCACCCACTCGCCTCCGGGCTCCTTCACCTCCCGCAGCACACTCGCCCCGAGCCCCGCCAGCCGCTCGGCCTCGGCCGCGCGCCGCCCCTCGCCGGGGTGCAGGTCCAGGTGGAGCCGGTTCTTGACCGTCTTCGCCTCCGGCACGCGCTGGAACAGCAGCCGCCGCCCCAGCCCGGTCCCGCTCTCCTGGTCGTACGGATCCTCCGGGTGCCGCACGGCGACCAGGTCCCGCCAGGCGCGGCGGCCGTGCGACTCGACGGTCAGCTCGGCCGGTACGGCACCGAAGCCCAGCAGCTTCTCGATGAGCGCGCTGTTGTCCTCGACCCGGTAACCGAGGGCGGCGGCCCAGAAGTCGGCCTGGGCGTGCGGATCCCCGGCGTCGATGACGAGCTTCCAGTGCACGGGCGTGGGCGTGGGTGCGGGCGGGGTCTCGGATGTGGTCTCGGTCATGCAACCACTTATAGTGGTTACGTGAGTGAGCGTGCAACGGAATCGCCGGGACGGGCGCGGTCGACCGGGTCCGCCGACGCTTCCGGCCTGATGCTGACCTCGTACGGCGGCAAGTCCTTCCGCTTCGACCCGGGCACCCTCTGCCTGGAGCTGGTGACCACGGGCGGGCCGGGTGAGTTCGCGCACTACGAGGTGCTGCACGCGCCTGCGGACCTGGTGACCTGGGCGGCCCGCAGCCGGCTGGAAGACGGGCTCGAACTCACGGTCACGTCAGGTGAGTTGACCCGGGCGCGAGAGCTTCGCGACGCCGTCTTCCTGCTCGCCGCCGACCGCGCCCACGGCCGCCCGCTCCGGCCGGCCCGCCTCGACACCGTCAACGCGGCCGCCGCCGAGCCCCCGTTGGTCCCCCGCGTCACCCCGGACGGCACCCGTGCCTGGGCCCCGGGCGCCACGGGCACCCAGCTCCTGTCGACGGTCGCCCGCGACGCGATCGACCTCTTCACCGGCCCGTACGCCGGCCGCGTCCGCGAGTGCGGCTCCCCCGACTGCTCCCTGCTGTTCGTCGACACCTCCCGCCCGGGCCGCCGCCGCTGGTGCGCGATGGAACACTGCGGCAACCGGGCGAAGGCCCGCGCCTTCCGCTCACGGCAGACCCCCGAGAAGCGCTAGATGTATTGACCCGTGAGGTTGGGGACGCGGCTGGCGGGTGGTTGGCCGTTCAGCGCGGTGTGTCCGCGGTGGTGATTGTAGGTGTGCAGCCACCTGGGGAACGCCTCGCGTCGTTCCTGCTCTGAGCGGTAGGGGCGGGCGTAGGCCCACTCGTCGAGCAGGGTGCGGTTGAAGCGTTCGACCTTGCCGTTCGTCTGGGG